>NZ_JAIVFN010000036.1 GCF_030015065.1 Xanthobacter autotrophicus
CGCACTCAACCTATTAAGTCGTCGGCAGCGTCAGATGTGTATAAGAGCCAGGCCATGTTCATTCTCGCGCGGGTGCCGCAGCGAAGTGCGGGCGCCCGCTGACGCTGGTGTGTCAGGCCGCTTCGGGGCGGGGCAGGCGGCCCTTGGGCGGCAGGGCCGGCGCCTTCATGAGCATGCGGCACAGGCGGCCCAGGGTGTCGCGCATCTGGTGGCGATGCACCACCATGTCGAGCATGCCGTGGTCGCGCAGATATTCGGCGCGCTGGAAGCCGTCCGGCAGCTTCTCGCGAATGGTCTGCTCGATCACGCGGGGGCCGGCGAAGCCGATGAGGGCGCTGGGCTCGGCGATCTGGATGTCGCCCAGCATGGCGTAGGAGGCCGTGACCCCGCCGGTGGTGGGGTTGGTGAGCACCACGATGTAGGGCTTCTTCGTCTCGCGCAGTTCCTGGATGGCGGCAGTGGTGCGCGGCATCTGCATGAGGGACAGGATGCCCTCCTGCATGCGCGCCCCGCCCGAGGCCGCGAACATGATGAAGGGCGTGCCCTTCTCGGCGGCGGTCTCCAGCCCCTTCACCACCGCCTCACCGGCGGCCATGCCCAGCGAGCCGCCCATGAAGCCGAAATCCTGCACGGCGATGGTCACCGGCAGCTCGGTGAGCATGCCGGTCGCCACCTTCACGGCATCCTGGAAGCCGGTCTTGGTGCGGGCGTCCTTGAGGCGGTCGATGTAGCGGCGCTCGTCGCGGAACTTCAGCGGGTCGGTGGCCACGTCCGGCAGCGCCACTTCCTCATAGGCGCCGTCGTCGAAGGTGGCCTTCAGCCGCTTCACCGCATCCATGCGCATATGGTAGCCGGATGCGGGGATGACGTAGAGGTTGGCTTCCAGGTCCTTGTGGAACACCATCTGCCCGGTTTCGGGGCACTTCACCCAGAGATTCTCGGGAACCTCGCGGCGCGCTAGGAAATCGCGGATCTTCGGGCGGACGACGTTGGAAATCCAGTTCACGGGCGATCTCCGGAAGGCGGGCGGAGGGTCGCGCTGCGGCGCACACCCTTGTGCTTCCATCTAATGGCAAGCGCGACGCGGCGAAAGTGCGGCAGGACGAAGCCGGGCCGCAGGTTTCGCATGGCGCAGGGTAATCCTCTCCCCGCGCGGGAGGAAGGCACGCCGGGGCGCCGCCGTCAGCGCTTGATGGTGCGCACCGCCTCGGCCAGTTCGCTCACCAGCGCCTCGACCCCCGGCAGCGTGTTGGCGGTGGCATTGCCGTTCTGGTCGAGGGTGCGGCGCACCACTTCCACCAGGGCGGAGCCCACCACCACGGCGTCGGCCCCTGCGGCGATGGCCTTTGCCTGCTCGGGCGTGCGCACGCCGAAGCCCACCGCCACGGGCAGCTCGGTGTGGGCCTTGATGCGGGCCACGGCGGCCGCCACCAGGTCCGCGTCCGGCGTCGCCGCGCCGGTGATGCCGGTGATGGAGACATAATAGACGAAGCCCGCCGTGTGCGCGAGCACCGCCGGAAGGCGCTTGTCGTCGGTGGTGGGAGTGGCGAGGCGGATGAAGTCGAGCCCGGCCGCCAGCGCCGGCAGGCACAGCTCGTCGTCTTCCTCCGGCGGCAGGTCCACCACGATGAGGCCGTCCACCCCGGCCGCCTTGGCGTCGGCGAGGAAGCGCTCGACGCCATAGATGTAGATCGGGTTGAAATAGCCCATCAGCACCACCGGCGTGGCGGTGTCCTCCTCGCGGAAGGTGCTCACCATGGCGATGGTCTTGGCCAGGGTCTGGCCGCCCTTGAGCGCGCGCAGGCCGGCGGCCTGGATGGCCGGGCCGTCCGCCATGGGATCGGTGAAGGGCACGCCCAGCTCGATCACGTCCGCCCCCGCGCCCGGCAGCGCCTTGAGGATGGCGAGGGAGGTCTCCCCGTCCGGATCGCCGGCCGTGACGAAGGTGACGAGGCCGGGGCGGCCTTCCTCTTTCAGGGCGGCGAAACGGGTGGAGATGCGCGTCGGCGCGTGCGTGGTCATGGGCCTGCCTGGATGGAAAGAACGGATGGGGCGCGGGAGAGGGTGCTCGAGACCGCGGGCCCTATTTGTGGCCGGTGATGGCGCAGGTGGCGCGGTTCGCCGACGTGCCGCCGAGCAGGCGCACCTGGTCGGTGCCGGTCACCCCCGACACGATGGAGAACAGGGTGGTGGACGACTTGCCCAGCGCCCGGCTGCCGGCGAAGAACTCGCAGGCCACATAGGCCTCCGAGACGGTGGCCGCGCCGGAGTTCTTCACCGAGACGGAGATGAAGGCCCCCGCCGGATCGGTGATGACCTTGCCGGTCGTCAGCTGAAGCGTTGACGACTGGGCCCATGCCGGGCCGGCAAGGCCGCCGACCCAGGCAGCACCAACGGCGAGAACAGCAAAGACAGGCTTCATGGCTACGCCCCCAGGCTTGTGCCGAGAATTTCCGCCACCTGGGGCACGTCCTTGTCCCCGCGGCCGGAGAGGTTGACCACCATGAGGTGATCCTTCGGCCGCTTGGGCGCGAGCTCGACCACCTTGGCGATCGCATGAGCGGACTCGAGCGCCGGGATGATGCCCTCGAGCCGGGTCAGCAGCTGGAAGGCGTCGAGCGCCTCCCGGTCGGTGCAGGAGAGGTAGGTGACGCGGCCCACGTCGTTGAGCCAGGAATGCTCCGGCCCGATGCCCGGATAATCGAGGCCCGCCGAGATGGAATGGGCCTCGGTGATCTGGCCGTCGTCGTCCATGAGCAGGTAGGTGCGGTTGCCGTGCAGCACCCCCGGCCGGCCGCCGGCGATGGAGGCGGCATGCTCATGGGTGTCGAGGCCGCGGCCCGCCGCCTCCACCCCGTAGATCTCCACGGTGGAATCGTCGAGGAAGGGGTGGAACAGGCCCATGGCGTTGGAGCCGCCGCCCACGCAGGCGACGAGGCTGTCCGGCAGGCGGCCTTCCATCTCCTGCATCTGTTCGCGGGTCTCGCGGCCGATGATGGACTGGAAGTCGCGCACCATGGCCGGATAGGGGTGGGGACCCGCCACCGTGCCGATGCAGTAGAAGGTGTCGTGCACGTTGGTGACCCAGTCGCGCAGCGCCTCGTTCATGGCGTCCTTCAGGGTGCGCGAGCCGGACTGGACCGGCACCACCTCGGCGCCCAGCATCTTCATGCGGAACACGTTGGGGGCTTGGCGCTCCACGTCCACCGCGCCCATATAGACCACGCACTTCAGGCCGAAGCGGGCGCACATGGTGGCGGTGGCGACGCCGTGCTGGCCGGCGCCGGTCTCGGCGATCACCCGGCCCTTGCCCATGCGGCGGGCGAGCAGGATCTGGCCGAGCACGTTGTTCACCTTGTGGGAGCCGGTGTGGTTCAGCTCCTCGCGCTTCAGGTAGATCTTGGCACCCCCCAGATGGTCGGTGAGGCGCTCGGCGAAATAGAGCGGGGAGGGGCGGCCCACATAATGGGTGAGGTAGCCCGCCATCTCGGCGTGATAGGCAGGGTCCGCCTTCGCCGCCTCATAGGCCTGCTCCAGCTCCAGGATCAGCGGCATCAGGGTCTCGGCGACGAAGCGCCCGCCATGGATGCCGAAGTGACCCCGGAAATCGGGGCCGGTGCGGTAGGAATTGAGAGCGGTCACGACGCGGGCACTTTCGATGAGAGGTCTTCAGGCCCCTGCGCCGCTTCCGCGCGGGGTGGTTCACCCTGGCGCGGCTCGGCACGAAGCATTTCGGTTTGGGACGTTTCGTCTCGGGCCGGCCGGTCGGGGAAGCCGCCCGCCGCGCGGCGGGCCGCCGCGACGAAGGCGCGGATCTTGTCCGGTGACTTCACGCCGGGTGCATCTTCCACGCCCGACGATACGTCCACCCCGTCCATCCGGATCTCGGAAAGGGCCTGTGACACATTGTCGGCATTCAGACCTCCCGAAAGCATGAGCGGGCGGGCGACGTCAAGGCCGGCGACGAGACGCCAGTCGAACGGCCGGCCGTTGCCGCCGGGCAGGAGGGCGCCGGGATCGGGCTTGGCGTCGAACAGGATCATGTCGGCCACCGCGGCGAATTCCGGCAGCCGGGCGAGGTCCTCCCGCCGCGCCACCGGCAGCGCCTTCATGACCGGCAGGCCGAAGGCGGCGCGGATGGCGGCGACGCGCTCCGGCGTCTCCGAGCCGTGCAGCTGGAGGAGGTCGGGGGAGAAGGCGCTGACCACGTCGGCGACGAGGGCGTCGTCGGGATCCACCAGCAGCGCCACCTTGCGCGCCCGCCCCTCGACCCGCGCCACGAGGCCGGGGGCGTCCGCGAGGGACAGGTGGCGGGGGCTCTTCGGGAAATGCACGAAGCCCACCAGATCCGCGCCCGCCCCGAGCGCAGCATCGAGGGCGTCGGCGGTCCTGATGCCGCAGATCTTCACGTCGAGGCGGCTCACGTCGCGGATTTTTACGTCGCTTGCCATCTTCTCAACCTTGCACGCGCCGTCCCGGGCATTCGCCCCGGCGCATTGCGGTCACGTCTCCACGTGGGTGAACTGGCCGGCCTTGCGGAAGCGCCACAGATAGGTGGGCAGCACCGTCGCGAGGGCGGTGGGGGTGACGTCGAGACCGGCGAGGGTGCGGCCTTCCGCCTTCGCGGCATCCGAGACCACGTTGTCGAAGCGCAGCATGGCCACCTGATCGGTGGTGAGCGGCGCGCCCGGCGCCCATTGGGTGAGGCGCGCCATCAGGTTGGCGAGGCCGAACGGCAGGTCCACCAGCAGGCGCTTGTGGCAGATCTCGCGCAGCATCAGCTCCATCAGCTCGCGGAAGGTGCGCACCTCCGGCCCGCCCAGCTCGTAGGTGGTGCCGGCCGTGGCCTTGCCGTCCACCGCCTTGAGGATGGCGGCGGCCACGTCGCCCACGAACACGGGCTGGAAGCGGGTCACCCCGCCGCCGATCAGGGGCAGCACCGGGGAGAGGCGCGCCATGGCGGCGAAGCGGTTGAAGAACTCGTCCTCCGGCCCGAACATCACCGAGGGCCGGAAGATGACCGCGTCCGGCACCGAAGCGCGGATGGCGGCCTCGCCCTCGGCCTTGGTGCGGCCGTAGCCGGAAGGAGAATTGGCATCGGCGCCGATGGCGGAGATGTGCACCAGCGGCGCGCCTTCACGGGCGGCGGCCTGGGCGATGGCGCGGGCGCCGAACGCATGGACCGCATCGAAGCTCTGGCGGCCCGACTGGGCGAGGACGCCCACGAGGTTCACCACCGCCTCGGCCCCGTCCACCGCGCGGGCGACGCTCTCGGGATAGCGCACATTGGCCTGGCTGACCTGGATCTGGCCGACGAAGCCGAGCGGCTGGAGGAAGCCCGCGAGTTCCGGCCGGCGCACTGCCACCCGCACGCGGTAGCCGCGCATGGCGAGCGCGCGCACCACATGCCGCCCGAGGAAGCCCGAGCCGCCGAACACGGTCACAAGGCTGTCGTTCACAGGACGATCGGTCACCGTCACATCGCTCATGCCGAACCCCCGCTTGCCGGCGGCCCGCCGGCCGCCTGTCGTCGTGGACACACCGGAGCGTTCTCGTGGCGCCGGCTCATCCATATATAGAGTGCGTCGTGCACATACGCGATGCGGGCGGGGTCCGTAAAGGCGCCGTGATGCCGCCCGCGCGCCACGCGGCCCGCACGGGAGAGTTGACGCGGGCGCGCTCCGACACTATAAGCCCGGCACTTCGCTGGCGGTCATGGCCGCCGGCTTGTTCACCCATTCATGCGCGACGCGGAGCGGCCATAGGGGCCGCAAAGCCGGGCGCGAACCAGCAAGGATGGCCGATGGCCAATACGCCTTCCGCCAAGAAAGCGGTGCGCAAGATCGAGCGCCGCACCGAAGTGAACCGGTCTCGCCGCTCCCGCGTGCGCACCTATCTGCGCAAGCTCGAGGACGCCCTCGCGACCGGCGACGCCGCCGCCGCCACCCAGGCGTTCAAGGCTGCCGAGCCCGAGATCATGCGCGCCGTCACCAAGGGTGTGCTGCACAAGAACACGGCTTCGCGCAAGGTTTCGCGTCTTGCGGCCCGCGTGAAGCAGCTCAGCGCTTGATCTAAGTCAATCAAGCTTGCTGTCTCAATGTAAAGGCCCGGCATTGCCGGGCCTTTTTGCTTGATGCAATCCCTGAACGGTAGGTAGCAGGCTCCGCAGCCTCCGGCGCCGGTAATCGCGATTCTCCCCCACCGTCAAGTCCTGCTTCCGGCCGGGGGGGTGGAGGGGCGCCGGGTCCGGTTCCGGACCGATCAGAAAAACAACATCCCGGTGAAAGGCTTAAAGGCCAAAGGCCGGAAGGCGTCAAAGCGGACCCATATCAGGGGTACTAAAAAACCGGGGCGCGCAACGATCTTGCGCGCCCCTCCCACCGTTGCAGAGACCCGGAATCTCATTGTCGCGACAGAGGTTTGCCGGCTGATCTCACGGCCGGGGCCAATCGCTGGCGCTCCGGCTTTTACCCGTTATCCCATGGGGGAGGGGAAAGGCGTTGCACCCCCCAAGGGGGCTGTGTATGTTCAACCTCACTCCGGGAGCGACACTGGGGTTCACCGACAGAATGAAGTCTTCACGGCTCTTCGTGCATGAGGAGGAGGTGTGCTGTGTCTGTATTCATTCACCGCCCTCCTCGCATTAGCTGTGTTGTGCATGCGCGTATCCTTCGTTCTGCCGAGCTATGCTGAGAGTGATTGTCTGGTCCCAGCTCTGAGCACGTTTTAGAACAAGCAAAAATCTGGTTCATTCAAACGGCCGCCGATGACTTGGTCGGCGGAAATGGGGCGGCTATGACTTCAGGCACTCATGCGTCAACGAACGCGGCGGCACGCAAGGCTCGCCTTCCGGCTTATCCGCGTTGCGTTCCGATCGGCGGGAGTTTCGGCCTCAAGTTCATCTGTGCCTCGCCCCCGTCCTGCGGCAAGGATTGCGCATGACCGTGCGCTGATTGCCGTGACCGCGTCTTCGGGACGCTTCTGAACAAAACCCATTCGCCAAAAGTGCGCGCAGCCCGCAAGGGCGCGGACGGCTTTGGCGTCACCAACCAGGGAACCGCCTTCAACGCGGTCGGGGCTCCATGCTCAAACCTCATGCGCCGGACGCGTCTCGCGTCGGATCGAACTCGTTTCAGCCTGCCCTTGCGGAGACTGCCGGAATGGACAGCGCGACCACCCCCTGGGAGCGCGTCCGCCAGCGCCTGCGCGAGGAGATCGGCGAGGAAAAGTTCACCAGCTGGTTCGCGCGCATGGATCTCGATGCGCTGACCGCCGACGTGATTCAGCTCTCCGTGCCCACGCGCTTCCTCAAGTCGTGGATCCAGGAGAATTACCTGCCCCGCATTGCGGATATCTGGGCCGAGGAGAGCGGAGCGCGCCGGCGCGTGGACCTCGCCGTGCGCAGCGCCGTCGCCCGTCCCGTGGCGCTGAAGGCGGCCATCGTGCGCGAGGTGGTGACCGAGCGCCCCGAGGTCCGTCCCGGCGACGCACGTCCGCAGCTGGTCCGTTCCTCCGAGGCCCGTGCTTCCGAATCCCGCGGCGAGACCCGCGAGATGTCGGCCGCCCTGTCCGGCGCGGCGGGGGACGTGGCGTCCGGCTCGCCGCTGGATGCGCGCCTCACCTTCGAGACCTTCGTGGTGGGCAAGTCCAACTCGCTCGCCTTCGCCGCCGCCAAGCAGGTGGCGGACAGCGCCAGCGGCGCGGCTCCGGTGTTCAACCCGCTCTATCTCCATGCGGCGGTGGGCCTCGGCAAGACCCACCTTTTGCAGGCCATCGCCCGGGCCGGCGCGGTGGGCGGGCGGCGCACCACCTACCTCACCGCCGAGCGCTTCATGTACGGCTTCGTCGCCGCGCTGAAGACCCATTCGGCCATCGCCTTCAAGGATGCGCTGCGCACCATCGACACGCTGGTGATCGACGACCTGCAATTCTTGAAAGGCAACAATCTCCAGCAGGAATTCTGCCACACCCTCAACGCCCTGCTCGACGGCGGGCGGCAGGTGGTGGTGGCGGCCGACTGCCTGCCGGGCGAGCTTGAGCATCTCGACGAGCGGGTGCGCTCGCGCCTCGCCGGCGGCCTCGTGGTGGAACTGGGGGCGCTGGAGGAGGACCTGCGCCTCGAAATCCTGAAATCCCGCTACCAGACCCTGACCGAGCAGCATCCGGGCTTTGCCGTGCCGGCGCCGGTGCTGGAATTCCTCGCCCGCAGCGTCGGCCAGAGCGGTCGCGACCTCGACGGCGCGCTCAACAAGCTGCTCGCCTTCAACCAGCTCACCGGCGAGCCGGTGACGCTGGAAATGGCGGAAAACGCGGTCAAGGACCTCATCCGCCCCACTGATCCCAAGCGGGTGCGGGTGGACGACATCCTGCGCGTGGTGGCCAAGCATTATAATGTGTCGCGCGCCGACCTGCTGTCCCAACGCCGCACCGCCACCGTGGTGAAGCCGCGCCAGATCGCCATGTATCTGGCCAAGACCCTCACCTTGCGCTCGCTGCCGGAAATCGGCCGGCGCTTCGGCGGCCGTGACCACACCACCGTGCTGCATGCGGTGCGCAAGATCGACGGGCTGATCGGCACCGACCGGGTGCTGGCGGAGGAAATCGAGGTGCTGAAGCGCCTCGCCCTTGAAGCCTGAAGCCCCCGGCTCTTCGCCCACTGCGGCCTCATGGCCAAACGAATCCGGCGCCCTCGGGCGCCGTTTTCGTTTGGGCCGGATCGTCCTCTCCTGTCGCGGATGTCGTCCTCGTGACCCGTTTCGCCGGCGCGCGGTGTCGGTCGCAGTGGATCCCGGGGGCGCGCGCGGCGTCATCCGGTAAAAATGAGCAACCCGCCCTTGCCTTGGCGCGGCTTGGGCGGCAATGTCGGCGGCCCGGCTCCCGTCTCCCGGCGGGTGCCCGCGCGACGCTCCCTGCGTTCCGCGCAATCGCCACTTGGCGCGCGATCCACCTTGCCCGTGACAGCGGGGAAGGGCGGGGCGGGCGCCGTCCCCGAACGACGAGGCGGACCCACCGGCGGGACGTTAGGCGCCCGCGGCAGGCCGGCTCCAGAGCGAAGAGTGAACGGGCCAGGACCATGAAGGTCACCGTCGAGCGCGCCGAGCTTCTCAAATCGCTCAGCCACGTCCACCGCGTCGTGGAGCGGCGCAACACCATTCCGATCCTCGCCAACGTGCTGATCAAGGCGGGCAAGAACGGGCTGGAGCTGAAAGCCACCGACCTCGACCTGGAGGTGGTGGAGAGCGTTCCCGCCGAGACCGGCCAGGCCGGCGCCACCACCGTGCCCGCCCACGTGCTCTACGACATCGTGCGCAAATTGCCCGAGGGCGCGCAGGTGCAGCTGGAGGCGGGCGGCGAGCGCGGCACCCTCACCGTCAAGGCCTCCCGCGCCCGGTTCTCGCTCCAGACCCTGCCCGAGGCCGACTTCCCGGACCTCGCGGCGGGCGAATTTTCCCACACCTTCAAGGTGAAGGGCGCGGACTTCCGGCGCCTGGTGGACAAGACCCAGTTCGCCATCTCCACCGAGGAGACGCGTTATTACCTGAACGGCATCTATCTCCACGTCACCGAGGGCGCCGGCGGCAAGTCCATGCTGCGGGCGGTGGCCACCGACGGCCACCGCCTCGCCCAGGCGGAGCTGGAGGCGCCGGCGGGGTCGGCGGGGTTGCCCGGCGTCATCGTGCCGCGCAAGACCGTGGCCGAGATCCAGAAGCTGCTGGAGGACAAGGAGGCGGAGGCGACCATCTCGCTGTCCACCACCAAGATAAGGGTGCAGGTGGGCTCCATCGTGCTCACCTCCAAGCTCATCGACGGCACCTTCCCCGATTATGGAAGGGTGATCCCCCAGGGCAACGACAAGACCCTGATGGTGGACAAGGACGAGTTCGCCGCCGCGGTGGACCGCGTCTCCACCGTGTCCAGCGAGCGCGGGCGGGCGGTCAAGCTGTCCCTGGCCGAGGGCAAGATGACGCTGTCGGTCACCAATCCCGATTCGGGCAGCGCCACCGAGGAGCTGGAGGTGGACTACACCGCCGAGCCCCTCGATATCGGCTTCAACTCCCGCTACCTGCTGGACATCACCTCGCAGCTGGAAGGCGATACGGCGGAACTGAAGCTGGCCGACCCCGGCTCGCCCACCCTGGTGCGCGATTCCACCAAGACGGATGCGCTCTACGTCCTCATGCCCATGCGGGTGTGAGACGGGCCCGCATTTCGATCGCCATCGCGTGTCCTGCGGGAACGGCCGCATCTGATTGAAGACCGGCCCGCAGGTCCATGCCCCACGCCGCCATCCGCAAGCTCACCCTCACCGCCTTCCGGTCCTATCCGTCGGCGCAGGTGAGGGTTGAGGACGGGCCGGTGGTGCTCACCGGGCCGAACGGGGCGGGCAAGACCAACATTCTCGAAGCCCTGTCCTTCCTCTCCCCCGGCCGGGGGCTGCGGCGGGCCCAGCTCGGCGAGATCGGCCATCGCGCGCCGGGCGCCGCCGGCGAGGCGCCGTGGGCGGTCTCCGCGCTGGTGGAGGGGGCGCTGGGCGAGGTCCGCCTCGGCACCGGCCACGACCCGGCGCAGGAAGGCGGGGTGCGGCGCTGCCGCATCGACGGCGAGCCGGTGCCCTCCGCGAATGCCTTCCTCGATCATCTGAAAGTGCTGTGGCTGACGCCGGAGATGGACGGACTGTTCCTCGGCCCGCCCGGCGACCGGCGGCGCTATCTCGACCGTCTGGTGCTGGCGGTGGATGGGGCCCATGGCACCCGGGTCAACGGCCTGGAACGGGCGCTGCGCTCGCGCAACCGGCTTCTGGAGGAGAACGGCTCGGCGCGCTTCCTCGATGCGGTGGAGCACGAGGTGGCGGAGCTCGCCGTGGCGGTGGCGGCGGCGCGGCTGGAGACGGTGGCTCGCCTTGCCGCCGAGATTGCCGGCCACCGCGACGACGCCTCCCTCTTCCCCTTCGCGGAGCTGGCGCTGGACGGGGCAGTGGAGCGGCTGATCGCCGTCCATCCGGCGCTGGAGGTGGAGGACCGTTACCGCGCCATCCTGCGCGACAACCGTCCCCGCGACCGGGCGGCCGGCCGCACGCTGGAGGGTCCGCACCTCACCGATTTATCGGTGAGCCATGGCGAGAAGCAGTTGCCCGCCGCGCGCTGCTCCACGGGGGAACAGAAATCCCTGCTCATCGGCCTCACCCTGTCCCATGCGCGGCTGGTGGCCTCCATGCAGGGGCTCTCCCCGGTCCTGCTGCTGGACGACGTGGTGGCCTATCTCGACGCCGCGCGCCGCACCGGCCTGTTCGAGGCGCTGGCCCGCCTCGGCGCACAGGTGTGGATGACGGGCGCCGACCCTTCCGCCTTCGCGGCGCTGGAGCGCGCCGAGCGCTTCACGGTGGCGCCGGGGGCCATCGCGCGGGGGTGAGGGCGCGGACAGCCTTCGAGGGTGCATTCCGGACGCATGCCGCGGCCGCGGAATGCATGCCGGGGCCAGCGCAAGGGGGCTGCCAAGCCGGCCGTTTCAGCCTCATGGACAATCGCATCTCGCTTTGACCTGAAGCGCGGTTGACCCCCTCTCCCGCCTGCGGGGGAGGGTTGGGGAGGGGCTGGTCCCTGCCAATGCGGCCCTGAACAACCCCGCTTGACTCCCTTCTAACTAAACATCATATATCATGCATACTAATAAGACGACACAAGGGAGGGATCATGATCCGGCAAATTGTGAGCGGAACACTGGCGCTTGCGGTAGCGTCCGTCTTTGGCCTCGCCCCGGCATGGGCCGAACCGCAGGATGTGATGGTGGGCTTCGTGCTGCCGTTGTCCGGCGGCTCGGCCACCATCGGCAACCAGACCAGGCTCGGCGCCCAGGTGGCGGCCGAGCAGATCAACGCGGCGGGCGGCATCGCCTCTCTCGGCGGGGCGAAGCTGAAGCTGATCTTCGCCGACAGCCAGTCCAAGCCCGACATCGGCGCGTCTGAGACCGAGCGCCTGATCCAGCGCGAGAACGTCTCGCTGCTGGTGGGCGCCTATAACAGCGCCGTCACCTTCCCCGCCTCCGAGGTGGCCGAGCGCTACAAGACGCCGTGGATCGTCACCGGCGCGGTGAAGGACGAGATCACCGAGCGCGGCTTCAAATACGTGTTCCGCCCCAACAACAAGGCCACCTACGACGCGCGCGAGCAGCTCGACGCCATGGACCTGCTGAAGAAGGAGACCGGCAAGGGCCCTGCAAGCATCGGCCTGTTCTACGAGGGCACCGACTGGGGCCGCTCCCACGCCGCCAACATCAAGAAGTTCGCCAGGGAGCGCGGCTACGCCATCTCCCTCGACGAGAGCTTCCCGCCCAACCAGGTGGATTTCACCGCCCAGCTGCTGAAGATCCGCGCGTCGAAGCCCGAGGCGCTCATCGTGGTGGCCTATACGCCGGACCACCTCTTGTTCACCCGCCAGTATTTCGAGAACAAGATCAACATTCCCTTCGGCATCCACTCGGTGGGCGGCGGCTCGGAAGACCCCTCCTTCTACAAGGCGGTGCCGCAGAAGGCGGTGGACTATCTGTTCGTGCAGGAAGACTGGCAGATCGACCGCCTGAAGACCGACACCGACCCGCGCGTGCTCGACGCCAACACCCGCTTCAAGGCGCAGGCCGGCTACGACATCAACTCCTACGGCGCCCAGGGCATCTCTAACGTCTACCTCATCAAGGACGTGCTGGAGCGCGCCGCCTCCACCGACCGGGACAAGATCCGCGACGCGCTGGCGGCCACCGACATCACCTCCGGCATGCCGCTCATCGTGGGCTACCAGCGCATCAAGTTCGACGAGCAGGGCCAGAACACCTTCGGCCACGGGGTGATTTCCGAGAATATCGGCGGCGAGCGCCGCACCATCTGGCCCTCCGCCAACCGCGCGCCCGACACCAAGCCGGTGTGGCCGGTGCCGGACTGGTCGGCGCGCTGAAGCTTGCTTCCGCGCGAGGCATAAGGGGCGCCGGTTGGCCGGCGCCCCTCCTCACCCGATCCCAATTCCCGTCCCCGATCCCGGACGGCGCCGGCCCGCCGCGCGCCGTCCCCACGGAGGTGACCCCATGGATGCCCTGACCCTTTCCTTTGCGGTCATCAACGGACTTCTGCTCGGTGGAATTTACGGCGGCGTCGCCCTCGGGCTGAGCCTCATCTTCGGCGTCATGCGCGTCATCAATTTCGCCCACGGCTCGTTCCTGATGCTGGCCATGTATTGCTCGTATCTGCTTTGGGCGAGCCTTGGGGTGCATCCCTATGTGAGTATCCTCGTCACCGTGCCGTTCCTGTTCGCCGTCGGCTACGTGGTGCAGAGCGTGGTCATCTCCCCGCTCATCCGCCGCGAGCGGGCGCTGGTGGTGGAGCCCACCAGCGCGCTGCTGCTCACCGCCGGCGTCTATCTCGTGGTGGACAACAGCGTGCTCATGGCCTTCGGGCCGGACGTGCGCTCGGTGACCACCGACATCACCTATGAATCCATCTTCGTCGCCGGCCTGCCCATCAACATGGCGCGGCTCATCGGCTTTGCCGCCGCCATCCTCGTGGCCTTCGCTTTGTCGTTCTGGCTGAAGCATTCGGACATGGGCCGCGCCATCCGCGCCACGGCGCAGAACCGGGATGCGGCGGCCATGTCCGGCATCAACGTGCCGCTCATCTACAACGTCACCTTCGGCCTCGGCTGCGCCGTGCTCGGCCTGTTCGGGGCGCTGCTGGTGCCGTTCTTCTCCATCACCCCCACCATCGGCCTGTCGTTCGGCATCAAGTCGTTCCTGGTGGTGGTGCTGGGCGGCATCGGGTCCATCCCGGGCTCGATCCTCGGCGGGCTGCTGCTCGGGGTGTTCGAATCGGTGGCTGCCCAGTTCGTCACCGCCACCTCGGCGGCGATCTTCTCCTTCGGCCTGTTCATCGTGATCCTGCTCATGCGGCCTGCCGGCCTCATGGGACGAGCTTGAGAAGGCACGGGTCCTCCATGCGCGTCTCCTTCACCCTCATCCTCGGCCTGCCGCTGCTCGTGGCGGCGCTGATCCTGCCGTTCGTGGTCGCCGACAATTACGTGGTCCATTCGGCGGCCATGGTGCTCTATTTCGCCTACATGGCCTCGTCGTGGAACTTCGTCTGCGGCTATGTGGGGCAGGTGTCGCTGGGCCACGCCGCCTTCTCCGGCATCGCCGGCTATGCCAGCGTGCTGCTGTTCACCGGGCTCGGGCTGTCGCCCTGGATCGGCATGATCCTCGGCGGCATCCTGGCGGCGGCCATCTCGGTGCCGGTGGGCTATGCCACCTTCCGGCTGAAGGGGCCCTATTTCACCCTCACCAGCATCGCCTTTGCCGAGATCCTGCGCATCTGGCTGGAGAATACCGACGCGTTCCTCGGCATCCCGCTGAAGGGCGCGCAGGGGCTCACGGTTCCGCCGGTAGGCGGCACGAGCTTTGTTGCCTTCCAGTTCGACGGCAAGCTGCCCTATTACTTCATCATCCTCGCCATGCTGGTGGGGGTGATGGCGGCGACCCGGCTCATGGAGCGCTCGCGGCTGGGCTTTTACCTGAAAGCCATCCGCGGCAACCGCGACGGCTCCGAGGCGCTGGGCATCGACCCCACCCGCTACTGCCTCACCGCGCTGGCGCTCTCCGCCTTCCTCACCGGCCTCGGCGGCGCCTATTACGCGCAGCTGTTCCGCTACATCAATCCCGAGCGGAACATGGGCATCGACCTGTCCATCGACATGGCGGTCATGACCATCGTGGGCGGGCAGGGCACCATTCTCGGCCCGACGCTGGGGGCGCTGGTGCTGCATCCCGTGGGCGAGGTGGTGCGCGCGACCCTCGGCGGGCACGTGCTGGGGCTACACCTCATCCTCTACGGCGTCGTGCTGATGCTGGCGGTGCTGTATTTCCCGAAAGGCATCATCGCCCCGCTCCAGCGCTGGCTCGCACCCGCGCCGAAAGCGCCCGCGCCCGTCGTGAAGCCGAAGGAGGTCGAGGGACGATGAGCAACCGCATCCTCGAGGTGGAGTGCATCTCCAAGCGCTTCGGCGGCTTGCAGGCCGTCTCTCCCTTCTCCTTCCACATGGACAAGGGCGAGATCCTCGGCCTGCTCGGCCCAAACGGCGCCGGCAAGACCACCGCGTTCAACATGATCGCCGGGGCGCTGCGCACCGACACCGGCGCCATCCGCTTCAACGGCCGCGACATCGTGGGCGAGAAGCCGTGGGACATCTGTCGCCTCGGCATCGCCCGCACCTTCCAGCTGTCGAAGCCGTTCGGCGGCCTCTCCGTGGTGGAGAACGTGATGGTGGGCGCCTTCGTGCGCACCGCCTCCGAAGCCGAGGCGCGGGCCGAGGCGGAGAAGGTGGTGGACTTCCTCGGCCTGTCCGCCAAGGCGTGCACGGATGCCGAGGACCTGACCGCCTTCGACCGGCGCAAGCTGGAACTGGGGCGGGCGCTCGCCACCGGCCCGCGCCTGCTGCTGATGGACGAGGTGGTGGCCGGCGCCACCCCCACCGAGGCCCAGGAGATGGTGGCGCTGGTGCGCCGGGTGCGCGACCTCGGCGTGTCCATCCTCATCGTCGAGCATGTGATGAAGGTGATCATGGGCCTGTCGGACCGGGTCATCGTGCTCGACTACGGCAAGCTCATCGCCGACGGACCGCCGCAGCAGGTGGTGAACCAGCCCGACGTGCTGAAGGCCTATTTCGGAGAGCGCTATGTCCATGCTCGGGCTTGAGAATACCGCGCCCCAGCGGGGCGGGCGGGAGGCGCCCGCGCTTGAGGTGAAGGACCTGTGGTCCGGCTATGGCGAGCAGGATGTGCTACGCGGCATCGACATCGCGTTGAAGCCGGGCTCCATCGTGGCGCTGATCGGCGCCAACGGGGCCGGCAAGTCCACGCTCCTGCGCACCATTTCCGGCCTCATCCGGCCGCGACGGGGCGAGATCCGCCTCGGCGGCGAGGTGCTTTCGGGCCTTCCGCCGCACCGCATCGTGGAGCGCGGCTTCGTGCAGTCGCCGGAGGGCAAGCAACTCTTCCTCGACATGTCCATCCGCGAGAATCTGCTGGTGGGCGCCGCCAACCCGCGCGCGCGGGCGCGGCGGGAGGCGACGCTGGAGGAGGTGTTCGACCTCTTCCCCATCCTGAAGGAGCGGCAGGCCTGCAACGCCTCCACCCTGTCGGGCGGGCAGCAGCAGATGGTGGCGGTGGGTCGCGCGCTCATGGCCCTGCCGCGGGTGCTGGCGCTGGACGAGCCGTCGCTCGGCCTTGCCCCCATCATGGTGGATCGCCTGTTCGAGAGCATCGCCCGCATCCGGGAACGCGATCTCACCATCCTCATCATCGAGCAGAACGTGTTCCAGGTGCTGGAGATGGCGGACCACGGCTACGTGCTGGAGAACGGTGCCGTGACCCTCTCGGGCACCGGGCCGGACCTACTTGCGAACGATCATCTCAGGGCGAGCTATCTGGGGCTGTGAGCCCGCCGCCCCATCGGGAGAGACCCACATGACTGCTTTGGAGCGCGTCGCCGTCATCACCGGCGGCGGCACGGGGATCGGCCGCGCGGTGGCCGAGCATCTGCTCGGCGACGGCTACACGGTGGTGGCGGCCGGCCGCGACCGGGATGACGACCTGCCGGCGGCCATCGGCTTCGCCGAGCTGGACGTGACCGACGCGGCGGCGGTGGCGGCCTTCGCCGCTGGCTTTCCATGCCTGTCGGCGCTGGTGAACTGCGCCGGCATCATCCTGCATGACGCGAAGGAACTGACGCCGGAGGGTTTCGCCAGGGTCATCGACGTGAACCTCAACGGCTCCAACATCGTGACCCTCGCCTTCCGTGCCGCGCTGGCGCAGGCGGGCGGGGCGGTGGTGAACACCGCCTCCATGTGGAGCTATTTCGGCTCGGGACGGAATCCGGCCTATGCGGCCAGCAAGGGCGCCGTCCTCCAGCTCACCCGCTCCCACGCGGTGGGGTTCGCGGCCGAGGGCATCCGCGTGAACGCGGTGGCGCCGGGCTGGATCGAGACCCGCCTGTCCGCTGGCGCGTTGCTCAATCCCGAGCGGGCGGGGCCCATCATGGCGCGCATCCCCATGCAGCGCTGGGGCAAGCCCGCTGACGTGGCGCAGGTGGTGGGCTTCCTCCTGTCCCCGGCGGCGGCCTATGTGACGGGCGCCATCATCCCCGTGGATGGCGGCTACGGGATCGCGTGAGGGGCGTTCGCCTCACTCCGCGGTAAGCGAGGCGAGCTTGCGCTTGCCGGGCGGGGCCTTGGCCTGCTCGTCCAGCCAGTCGGCCATGACGAGGCCCCAGGCGATGTCCTGCTGGATGGCATGCTGCGCCCGCTCGGGATCGCGCGCCTTGAGCGCCGCCAGCACGTCATAGTGGCGGTGGTCCTCGCCGGCGATCTGGCGGGGGGGCAGGGTGGCGTGGAACACGCTGAGCAGCGGCCCCATCAGCGTCCACATATTCTCCACGATGGATTCGAGCAGCGGCAGCTCCGCGATCTCGATGAGCGCGAAGTGGAAGTCGCGGTTCTTCAGGCTCGCTTTCTTCGGGTTCGATGCGGCGGCCTCGATGAACTCGGCCTGGATCTGCTCGAGGCGGCGGATCTGCTTATCGGTGATGCGCTCCGCCGCCCGGGCGCAGGCGGCGCCCTCCAGCTCCATGCGGATGAGCTGGATCTCCTTCAGCCGCGCGCTGTCCAGCAGCGGCACATGGATGGCGGTGGCGGCCTTCATCTCCAGCGCCTGCTCGCTGACGAGGCGGAAGATGGCCTCGCGCACGGGGGTGATGGAGGTGCCGAGATCGGCAGCGAGGGCGGAGATGCGCAGCCGCTCGCCGGGCTCGAACTGCCCGTCGATCAGCGCCCGGCGGATGCGGCCGTAGACGCGGGCCGAAAGATTTTCCTTCTCGATCTGCCGCAGCTCGGCCATGGCATCCAACGCTTCAGAATGGATCTTGGTACACCCTATATCATACGGCCATCGCCGGCGCGGTGCCGTGGGGCGTGCTCCCCGAAATTGCGTCTTCCCGCATCACATCCGAGAACCGCCCCGCCTCGATGGCGAGGATGGCGCGCACCACTTCCGCTTCTTCCAGCACCCGGGGGAAATGCCGCGCGTGGGGGGCGGCGAGGGTGAGGCGGGCGATGGTCTGCGCCTCCTCCGGCGAGGGCGCCGCGCCGGCAAGAGCGACAAGGCTCGTGGGCAGGCCGATGGCGGCGTAGAAGCCCACGAGGTCGGCGAAGAAGGCCGCGTCGCGTCCCTCCAGCACCAGCTGCACCAGCACTCCGTAGGCGACTTCCAGCCCGTGCAGGGCGCGGGCGTATTTCGGCACGGCGGAGAGGCCGCGGGTCATGGAATGGGCGATGGAGAGGCCGCCGCTCTCGAAGCTGAGGCCGCTCATGAGCACGGTGGCCTCCACCACCAGGTCGAGGGCGTCGTCGGCGTCCTTGCGGTCCACGGCGGCGAGCGCCGCCGGGGCGTGGCGGCGCAGCACGTCATAGCAGCCGCGGGCGAGAATGAGGGCCGAGAAGGCCGGGTCGGCGCCGAATACGTTGCGGCCCTTGGCGGCCATGCAGCGCTCCACCTCGAACAGCTTCACCACCGCATCGCCGATGCCGGCGAGGAAAAGCTGGCGCGGCGCCTCGGCGATCACCTGCGTGTCCACCAGAACGAGGTCCGGATTTGCGGGCAGCTTCTCCACCGCCAGCAGGCGGTGGTCGTCGTCATAGAGCACGTAATTGTGGCTGGTGGGCGCGTCGGTGGAGGCGATGGTGGGGATGGTCGCCACCTTCGCCCCGATGCGGTTGGCCAGCGCCTTGCCCGCATCCATGCACTTGCCGCCGCCCGCCGCCGCCACCAGCGGGGGCGGGGTGTCGCCCAGCGCGGCCAGCAGGCGGTCGATCTCGGAGGGCGAGCTTTCCCCGCCGAAGCGCAGGCGTTGCAGCCGCACCCCGGCCTGTGCGCACGAGGCGGCGAGGCGCGCGCCGAAGAGATCGTCGATGACGGGGTCGATCACCAGCGCGGCGGCGTCGGCGAGGCGCGCCAGCTCGGGTCCCAGTTGGTCCAGTGCGCCCCTGCCCTGCACATAGCGCCGCGGCGCGCCGAATACCTTCATCTGTACCCTCCCAAGGCGAGGCCGCCCGATGGGCGTCGTTTAAAACATGATATATCGTGCATTATAATCGGAGATCAAGCGCTGCGGCGAGGCCGCCCGGTCCTTCCCGGCCGGCGCTGGCGGAGAGGCGCCGGGTTCTCCCTGCCGCAGCAGCGGCCTTTTCAGGGCCGGCCTTCCTGCCGTAAAAGACGGCATGCCGATCCGTCCCGCAACGCCCGCCGACATCCCCGCCATCGCCGCCATCTATGACGAGGCCGTGCGCACCGGCACCGCCTCGTTCGAGCTGACGCCGCCCGGCGTCGCCGAGATGACGCGCCGCCACGCGGCCGTGGTGGAGGCGGGCTTTCCCTATCTGGTCATGGAAGAGGACGGCGGGGTGCTGGGCTATGCCTATGCCAGCGCCTTCCGCCCGCGCATCGCCTATCGCCACACGGTGGAGAATTCCATCTATGTGGCGCCGGCGGCGCAGGGCAAGGGCATCGGCCGGGCGCTGCTGGAGGCGCTCATCGCCGCGTGCGCGGCGCGGGGCTTCCGCCAGATGGTGGCTGTGATCGGCGACAGCGCCAATGCGGGCTCCATTCGCCTGCATCGCGCCTGCGGCTTCGCCGATGTGGGCATCCTGCCCGCCACCGGCCTCAAGTTCGGCCGGTGGATCGACACGGTGCTGATGCAGCGCCCCCTCGGGCCGGGCGCCGAGGGCGTGCCCGAGGAGGCCGACCTCGGCTTCAGCGGGTGATGAGCGTGCCGGCGCCGTGGTCGGTGAGCAGTTCCAGCAGCACCGCGTGGGGCACCTTGCCGTCAAGGATGACGACGCCCTCCACGCCCTTCTCCAGAGCGTAGATGCAGGTCTCCACCTTGGGGATCATGCCACCCGAAATGGTGCCGTCCGCGATCAGCGCCCGCACCTCGGCGATGGTGAGCCTGGGCAGCAGCTGCTTGTTCTTGTCGAGCACGCCGGGCACGTCGGTGAGCAGCAGCAGGCGCTTGGCCCCGAGCGCGCCGGCGATGGCGCCGGCGAAGGTGTCGGCGTTCACGTTGTAGGTGCCGCCGTCCACCGCCGCGGCCACCGGCGCCAGCACCGGGATCAGCTCGCGGCCGAGGATCTGGTCGAGCACGGTGGTGTCCACCGTGTCCGGCTCGCCCACGAAGCCGAGGTCCACCACCTGCTCGATCTTGCTGCCGGGATCCATCACGATGCGGTTCGCCTTGCGGGCGCGCACCATGTTGCCGTCCTTGCCGCACAGGCCGATGGCCTTGCCGCCGGCCTCGTTGATGAAGCCCACGATCTGCTTGTTGATGGAACCGGCGAGCACCATCTCCACGATCTCGACCGTGGCCTTGTCGGTGATGCGCAGCCCGGCGGCGAACTCGGACTTGATGCCGAGCTTGGCCAGCATGGCGCCGATCTGCGGACCGCCGCCATGCACCACCACCGGGTTCACGCCCGACTGCTCCAGAAGCACGATGTCCTGCGCGAAGGTGCGCGCGCCCTCCTCGCCGCTGATGGCGTGGCCGCCATACTTCACCACGACGATGGCGTCGTCGTAGCGCTGCATGTGGGGCAGCGCCCTGGCCAGAACCTCGGCCTGCAACTGGGCCTGCAGCTGGGCTTCCGACACGGGAGTGGTAATGGGCTCGTTCATGACGCGCTCGCTCTGGTCCCTCGCGCCCGGCCGGCGCCGGGGCGGCGCCCTTCTAGCCGTTTCCCCGGCCCCGTGAAAGGGCGTGGTGCCGCGCCGTGCCATGCGCATATCTTTCGCTCGTTTTTCCCTTGCGTCAGTCTTTCCACGGTCGCGCAAAGGTGATCAGAAGCGGCCTCCGCTCCAACACATTCGGCAGGTCAACAGCCCCGCGCGCCGGGTGCGGGCCTGCCCGCAGGACGCTGCCGCCACCCGCTGCCGCCACCGTCGCCGCCACCCGCTCCAGCCCTTCGCCAGAGACCGCATGGCCCAGATGAACACCCCCTTGCTGCCCTCCGCCACGCCGTCCCGTGTCGGGCCCGCTTCCGCCCACGGCCATGCCGCGCCGCCGGAACGCCGGCCGCACGATTTGCGGGGACGCTGGATCGCGCTGCTGTTCATCGCCTGCCTCGCGCTGGTGGCGGTGCCGGTCGTGACGCACCCGCTCCCGCCTTTGTCGGACTACGTGAACCATCTCGCGCGCATGCACGTGATCGCCGAGCTGCCGCACAACCCCGACATCGCCCGGTTCTACTACCTGAAGTGGTCCATCCTGCCGAACCTGATGATGGACATGGTGGTGCCGGTGATCGACCGCCTCACCGACATCTACACCGCCGGCGAGATCTACACGCTGCTGTGCTTCGCCCTCATCGCCGGCGGGACGCTGACCCTCAACCGGGCGCTGTTCGGCATGTGGTCGGCGCTGCCGCTGGTGGCCTTCCCGCTGCTCTACAACGGCATCTTCCTCATCGGGGTGATGAACTATTATTTCGGCATCGGCCTCGCCCTGTTCGCGCTGGCCTTCTGGGTGTTGCTGCGGGACCGGCCGTGGCCGTGGCGCTACCTGGTCTCGACCCTGTTCGTGGTGGTGTTGTTCTTCTGCCACCTGTTCGCGGCGGGAGTGTATGGCGTCGGCCTCCTCGCCTACGAGCTCGACCGCCTGCGCCAGGGCCGCGGCCCGCTCGGCCCGCGGCTCCTCGGCTTCGCGGCGGCGGGTCTGCCCTTCCTGCCCATCGTTCCCATGCTCCTCGCCAGTCCCACCTGGGGCCTGAGCACTGAGAATATCTGGGAGCCGCAGGGCAAGGTGGACGGCATCGAAATGGTCGTGAACGTCTATTTCGACTATGTGGCCATCACGCTTTCCGCCGTGGTGGTGGGTGCCGCCATGTGGGCGGCGCGGCACCGCCTGCTGCATGTCCATTCGCTGATGCTGCCGCTGCTCCTGGTGGCGGGCGCCGTCTACCTCGCCATGCCGCGCGTGGTGTTCGCGAGCTACATGGCCGACCAGCGCCTGCCGGTGGCCATCGCCTTCTTCGTGCTTGCGGCCCTGCGCGCGGACCTGCGCCACCGGCTGGCCCGGCGCGGCTTCGCCGTGGTGCTCGTCCTGCTGCTGGCGGTGCGGGTGGGCGAGGTGCAGGTGGTGTGGAACCGCCTCTCCCAGTGGACCGTCGCGTTCAGCCAGTCGGTGAGCCTCATCAAGCCCGGCTCGCGCGTGCTCGTCGCCTATGCCGACATCAACGGCGGCAACGACCCGCGCGACCTCGGCCTCGTCCACGCCGCCTGCCTCGCCATGATCGAGAAATCGTCCCTGGTGACCACGGCGTTCGCGGTGAAGGGCAAGCAGATCCTGCGGGTCCACGAGCCCTATCGCAGCCACGTGGACACCGAGGACGGCACCCCGCCCCAGATCGAGCAGCTGCTCGTGACCGAGGAGGAGGGCACGGCGGACGGCCCGCGCTACTGGGACGTGTGGCCGCAGAACTTCGACTATGTCTACCTGCTCTTCACCGAGCGGGGCGCGCCCAATCCCGACAGCGATCGGCTGAAGCCGGTGTTCGAGGGCGAGCGCTTCCAGCTCTACCAGGTCATCCCGCCCACGGCCCCGCCGTCCTGACCACGGGGCGCCGTCACGGCGCCGTCACCGTCCGGTGCAAGGCATGCGCCTTTCCGGTACAGAGGCCGCATGGAAACCGTCTTCACCAACGCCCGCCTGATCCTCGACGACGCCGTCATCGACGGCACGGTCACCGTCCGCGACGGCGTGATCGCGGCCGTGGATGCAGGCCGCGCGCATGCGCCCTCCGCCGTCGATTGCGAGGGCGACTATCTGAGCGCGGGCATCGTCGACCTGCACACGGACGCGCTGGAAGGCCACTTCGTCCCGCGGCCCAAAGTGTTCTGGCCGGATGCGCGGGCCGCCGCCCTCGCCCATGACGGCCAGACGGTGGCGAGCGGCATCACCACCGTGTTCGACGCCATCTGCGCCGGCGGCTTCGACCAGGCCAAGGCCGAGCGGCGGGAGCTGTTCGAGCTGATGCTCGATGCGGTGGAAGGGGGCGCCGGCCTGTTCCGCGCCGATCATCTCGTGCATCTGCGCTGCGAGATGACCGATCCGGACCTGCTCGCGCTGGTGGAGCCGGCGCTGGAGCGCGGGACGCTGGCCTTCGCCTCGCTCATGGACCACACGCCCGGCGCCCGGCAGTGGCGCAACGTGGACGTGCTGCGGGGCTTCCTCCTCGGCATCGGCAAGGAGGCGGACGAGGCCGAGCGCGAGATCGCCGAGCGCACCGCGCGTGGGCGCTCCAATGTGGAGCGCAATTTCGCGCCGCTGGTGGAGATGCTGGCCGCGACCGGCCTGGTGCGTGCCAGCCACGACGACACCACGGGCGAGCATGTGCGCCTCGCCCGGGAGGCCGGCTGCACCGTGAGCGAGTTTCCCACCACCCGCGAAGCCGCGGCGGCGGCGCGCGAGGCGGGGCTTTCCACCATCGGCGGCGCTCCCAACGTGGTGCGCGGCGGCTCCCATTCCGGCGGCGTCGCCATGGGCGCCCTGGCCGGGGAGGGGCTGGTGGATGCCCTCGCCTCCGACTACGTGCCGGCGAGCCTGCTCCAGGCGGCGGCGCGGCTGCATTTCGCCGATGGCCTGCCGCTGGAGCGGGCCATGGCCCTCGTCACCCGCAACCCGGCCAGGATGGCGGGGCTCGCCGATCGCGGCCGCCTCGCCGAGGGGTTGCGCGCGGACCTGCTGCGGTTCCGCATGGTGGAGATGACGCCGGTGGTGCGCCATGTGACGGTGGAAGGCGAGCGGGTGTTCTGACGGCCCGCGGCGGATTTTGCATTTTCACCGGTTCTGGGAGGGCTTGGTCCTGGCGCCGCGGGCCCGGCACCGTCGGTGTCAAAACACCGGCGGCACGATGCCCACCGGGAACCCGGCCAGCTTGAGGGTTCCGGCGTCGAAGCCGAGGGCGAAGGTGGTGCCCTGGCGTCCCTCCACCTGGCCTTTCTTGCCCACCATGGCGAGGGCGCTGACGATGGGCGAGACCTCGCGCGGGATCACGCCGGCCTGGTCGAGCCCGCGCACCAGATCGGCGAGGCCGGCGAAGCCGAGATCGAGCTTGCCGTTGAGCCGCCCCTGCGGATCGAGGGAGAGCGCGCCCGAGGCGGTGGAGGCAAGCTTGGGCGAGGTCACCGCGAAGCGATCGAGGGTCGCCACGCCCCCCGCCGCCGCCCAGGCCCTGAGGCGCTGGGCCAGTGGCATGGGGCGCAGGTCCGCCGAGGCGGTGACCGTGCCCTGCAGGGTCATGTCCACCGGGCCGCTCACGCCCAGGGCGCCGAGCAGCGGGCTTTCGCCGCCGAGCATGCCGGAGGCGTAATCCACGCCGTCGGGCTTGCCGTCCGTGCCGGCGGCGCGGCGGGCATGGAACTCGAACAGGCGCGCTGTGGCGAGCGGCGTGGGCGCCGCGCCCGGCGCGCCGGGCTGCTCGATCCGCATGTCGTGGGACTGCAGCGAGAAGCGCTGGGGCCGGCCGGAAAGGTCGCCGATGCCGCTGATCTGCAGCAGCGACCATGCCGCCGCATAGATGCTCCTGGTATTGAGGTCTTCCACCCGCGCCGGGCCGGTGAACTCGGCTACGATGTGGTTGGGTGCCCACACCTGCGCCACCGCATGGCCCGAGACGGCGGTGAAGCGCATGGCGTCGCCGCCGCGCGTTTCCAGCGTCGGGGACTGGCAGCGCAGCTCGAAGCGGAACGGGAAGCCGGCGAGGCTGCGGTCGGCACAGCCCCAGATGCGGCCGAGCCGCGCTTCCCGGCTGATCCAGGCGTCGATCTCGCGCTCGGCGCGGTCGGCCGCATAGAACCACAGGCCGCTCCAGATGACCGCGACGGTCACCACGAGCGCCAGGGGGACGATGACGAGCCACGGCTTGCGGCGGGGAGGAAGAGCGTCGGTGACGGTCATGAACGTCCCTGGGGTGGTGTCCGCCGGAGCCTTCTCGCGTTTCGTCGCCGCGCGCAATGGCTCCCGCGCCTGATGTCGATATCCCGGAACCGGTTCCGGTTTCCAGACGAGAGCATGCATTGCTCCCCGCTTGCGGGCTTCGATCCGCTGCGCCCGAGGGCGTCGCGCACCGAAGCTTGCGGCGGCTGGCGCCGGCTGTTAGGCGACGGTCCGGCGGTTCTGTCAACGTCCGAGCGTTTTCGGGCGAAACCGAGACGGTTCGCGTCGAGCGTAGATGGTAAAGCGAGGCTGGAGCATCGGGCGCATCCATGGGCGAGGAGCACGCGGCAAAGACCGGCAGGCCGGACGCGGGCGACGTCTGGGTGTTCGCCTATGGCTCGCTCATGTGGAATCCCGGCTTTGCCTTCGCCGAACGCTGCGAGGCGCGGCTCACCGGCGCGCACCGGACGCTGTGCGTCTATTCATTCCACCATCGCGGTACGCCTGAACGGCCCGGCCTCGTGCTCGGCCTCGATCTGGGCGGCGCGTGCCGGGGCATCGCCTACCGCGTGACGGGCGCGGACTGGCCGCAGACCCACGCCTACCTCACCGAGCGGGAGCAGATTTCCGGCGTCTATCGCGAGGTGACGCGCCGCATCAGCCTGCTGGACGGATCGGACCGCGAGGCCGTCGCCGTCGCCTATCTGGTGAACCGCGCCCATCCCCAATATGCGCGGGGCCTGACGCTGGAGGACCAGCTGCACCTGGTGCGGCGCTCGCACGGCAAGTCGGGGCCGAACACGGATTATGTGGTTGCCACGGTGAAGGCGCTGGAGGGTCTCGGCATCCGCGACACGGCGCTGACCTATATCGTCCACCATCTGGCGGGCGGCCATGGCGCTCCGGCGGATCTGCCCGCTGCGGACGACGACACCCTGCCCTGAGCCGGCGTCGATACGCCTGCCCTTTGCCCCCGGCGCCGGGGGGCAATTGGCAAACTCGCGGTCCGGCGGGGCGCACAGGTGCCCTTAACCGGCGCCGCGCGGGCTTGACGAACGGCCGATGGGCGAGATCACCCGTCAGGCGGCGTGGCGGCGGTCCATGCGGCAGCGCGGCAGGCCGGCAGCCCGGGCCGGGGCAAGGGCGCTCGCGCGCTCCATCAGGCGGCGCAGCGTGGGGGCGCCCTCGTCGCCGAAGACGTGGATGTGGATTTCGTCACCCCGCGTTCGCAGCGCGGCGATGCGCGCCGCCTCGCCTGCGGGGCCGGCCCACATGGCGATGGCGCCTGCCGGCGTGCGCCGCGTGACCACGGCCAGGGCGTCGGGATAATCGGGAGCGGCGTCGGCTGGATAGACGGAGAACACATGGCGCACGCCGTTCTCGTCGCGCCAGAAACGGTAGCGCGATCCAAGGCCGCCGTGCTTCAAACCGTTGAGGTTGCCGGCATCCACGAGGGGGACAAGGAGCGAATCAGTTGCGTTCATGAGAACGAAACTAGAACGATCTCCGTGCCGCGATCAAGAGTTTTCCACAGGCGGTGGAAAACGGGGATCAGGCGGCGGTTCCGGCCGGCCTGGGCAGGTCGTCCGGGGCCGCCGTACCCAGGTCCTTCAGGCCTTCCGCGAGCAGGCGGTCGCTGGCGGTCTCGATATCCGCCTGCAGGCGCGCCATGAAGGCGGACCGCCCGAGGCCGGGGGGGATGGGCGGAAGGACCTCGACCCTGATGGTCCCCGGCCGCCGGATGATGGCGCGGCGCGGCCAGTATAGCCCGGAATTGAGGGCGATGGGCAGGCAGGGCACGTTCAGGCTGGCATAGAGGTGGGAGACGCCGAGCTTGTAGTCCGGCGGCGCGCCGGGCGGGCGCCGCGTGCCCTCGGGGAAGATCAGGATCTGGCGGCCCTCGGCCATGTCGGCCTGCGCCCGCCGGGTCATGGCCTTGAGCGCCGCCGAGCCGCCCTTGCGGTCGATGGGGATCATGCGCGCCTTGGTGGCGAACCAGCCGAAGACCGGGATGCGCATCAATTCCTGTTTCAGGATGAAGGCGGGGTCCGAGAACAGGGGCAGGAGGGCGAAGGTCTCCCATGCCGACTGGTGCTTGGCGGCGATCAGCAGCGGTCCTTCTGGGATGTTCTCCAGCCCGTGGAACTCGGCCCTGGTGCCGGCGATGACGCGCAGCAGCACGCGGTTGGTGGCCACCCACCACATCACGCTGGTCCGCCACAGCAGCTTGCGCGGCAGGACCGGCACCAGCGGCATGAACAGCAGCATGTAGAAGATGGTGGTCCCGTAGAAGGCGACCTGGAAGGCCAGCGAGCGCAGGAGAGTGAGAACGCCGGTCACGAGGGTCTCCAGTCGCTTGGGTTCGGGGTCGCCGGGGGCCGTCCGGTGCGCGCGATCGGGCCGGGCGGCCACCTGATCGGCGAAACCGGCCCCGAACTCAAGGGCGAACTGCTCAAGAGCACGCGCCGATCAGCTTGCATCGCAAGCTGATCGGGCACCGCGCTCTCTTTCTTGAATTTGGAGGGCGCCGGGCGGGCATCAGGGCGAAAGGCGCGCTTCCGCCGGTCGCAGGGCGGCGCCGGCGGTGGGCGCCGAGGCGGGAGTGAGCCGGAGCGGCGCCGGGGCCGATGACGCTGGCGCGCCGGTGGAGGACGGCGCCGGGCGTGGAGCCTCGCCGGGACCGGCCACCGCCTGGGCCGGACGGATCTTCACCGTGGCCATGATGAATTTGAGGTATTCTTTCACCAGCAGCCTGAGCGTGCCGGGATCGCTCCACCAGCTTTCCGGCTGGGTGCGGGTGGTGACCACGGGATAGGCCACCAGCTCCACGTCGGGCAGCGCGCGGCCCAGCTCCATCATGGCGCGGGGCATGTGCCAGGAGGAGGTGACCACCACGAGCGAGCGGAAGCGCTTCTCGCGGGTCCATTCCGCCGCCTCCAGCGCGTTGCCGCGGGTGTTGAGCGCCTTGTGGCCGAGATCAATGCAGCAGCCGAGCAGATGCTCGCCATCGGGCAGGGCGCGGCGCATCTCGTCGGTGGTGGTGGCGGGATTGACGCCGGTGATCAGCAGGCGCCGGCCGCGTCCATCGGCCAGTAGGCCCACCGCGTCCATGATGCGCGACGGCCCGCCGGTGAGCACCACGATGGCGTCGGCCGATTTCACCGCCGCCGGCTCGCGCGCCGCGATCCGGGCGGTGAAGGCCAGGAAGCCCGCCGCGCCGGCCACGCCGGCCAGGCCCACGAGCAGCACCATGCCCACGGCGACGCGGCGCAGGACGCGCCATCGGCGGCCCGGAGGCTTCGCCCCGGCGCCCGTGCTCCCCTTCGCGGTATCGCTCTGCCGCACCGTTCTGCGCTCGGTGTTGGACATGGTCATAGATTAAAGCATGCCCATGGAATACGGCAGAGGCGAGGACGATCCACGGGACGGGAGGTCCGCGCCTGCGCCGGGGCGCAGCTTCACTGGATCGTCCTCAACGTCCGGTAAACGGTGACGCGGGAGGTCAGCGCGGTGGCCAGCGCCACCACCGCCACCGCCAGCGCGATGCCGAGGAAGCCCCACGGGCCGGGATTGAGCCAGCTCACCACCGTGGGCAATTCCGGATCGCCGCCGAGGCCGAGCTTCGGCAGGGCCGCGAGGGCGCCGAACACCGCCGCCGCGCCGAGGCCGCCGATGAGCCCGCCCTGGGTGCCGATCTTGAGGAAATGGCGCTGGAACTGGGCGGCGATGAAGCCGTCCCGCGCGCCAACGAAATGCAGCACCTCCACCACCGCGCGGTTGGTGGCGACCGCCGCGCGGGTGGCGAACACCACCGAGAGCACGGTGGCAAGCCCCACCAGCACCAGAAGCACGACGCCGATGAGCATCACCGCGTCGGTCACCGCCACGAGGCGCCGCGACCAGCCGCGATGATCGTCGAGGGAGGCGGTGGGGATCTTGTCGGTCAGCGTGCGCCTCAGCCGGGAGAGGTCGGCGGTGCCGGCGCCGTCGAGGCGCAGCACCACCACCCGGGGCACCGGCAGGTCGTTGAGGTCGAGGCCGGAGCCCAGCCACGGCTCCAGCAGGCGGGAGGTCTCCTCGCCGGTGAGGATGTGGGCGTCGGCGATGCCGGGGGTCTTGCGGGCGATGTCGGCGGCGGCCTGCACCTGGGCATCCGTGGTGGCCTTGTCGCCGGCCCGGATCTGGATGGTGACCTCCCGCGTCACGTCCGAGCGCCACTGGCTGGCGGTGCCGCGCACCGCCACGGCCGAGCCGATGGTGATGCCGGCGAGGAAGGTCATGATGGCCACCACCGCCACCAGCGCCCGCCCGGCAATGGTGGAGGAGGGCACGATGGAGGTGGGCTGGCGCGCCTTTTCGGGGCGGACCTTGGCCGGCTGGGTGGCGGCCCGCGCCGGGTCGCCCGGCACGGCGGCGGCCGGCGTCTTGCCGGCGGGGGCGGCGTCATTCGTAGACATAGAGGCGACCGTCGGCGATCACGAGGCGGCGGGCGTCGTACTGGTCCATGAGGGCGATGTCATGGGTGGCCAGCAGCACCGACGTGCCGGACTTGTTGAGTTCGATGAACAGGCGCAGCAGCCGGCGGGCGAGGGTGGGGTCCACATTGCCCGTGGGCTCGTCGGCAAGCAGGAATTCCGGCCGGCCGATGAGGGCGCGGGCGATGGCGGTGCGCTGCTTCTCGCCGCCGGAGAGGATGGGCGGCAGCACGTGCATGCGATCGCCGAGGCCCACCCAGCCCAGAAGCTCGGTCACCTCGGCGCGGTAGCTCGCCTCCTCCTTGCCGAGCACGCGCAAGGGCAGCGAGACGTTCTCGTAGGTGGTGAGGTGGTCCAGCAGCCGGAAATCCTGGAACACGATGCCGATGCGCCGGCGCAGCACCGCCACCTCGTCCGGATCGAGGGAGGAGACATCCCGCCCGAACAGGGTGATGAGCCCGCGCGTGGGCTTCAGCGACAGGAACAAAAGGCGCATGAGCGTGGTCTTGCCGGCGCCCGAGGGGCCGGTGAGAAACTGGAACGAATTGGGCTCGATGCCGAAGGAGACATCCTTCAGCACCTCCTGTCCCATGCCGTATCTCAAGCCGACATTCTCGAACCGGACCAACGCCCCTTCCTTCCCGCGAATCGCCTGCGGCGCATGCGGTCCCAACATAAACGAAGCGCGCCGCCCCGCCACCGGGCGGTGTCGCCGCCGGCCCCGGCGCGCCGCCCCCACCGTTTGCAGGTGAACCCTCTCCCGCTTGCGGGGGAGAGGGTAGCGTGCCGACGCGCCCCTCCCGGCTGGACGCCCCGCGCCCGAAGGCCCATGCTCGCGCATCTTGCGACGAGGAACCATGACCCTGCCGAATGTCACCGTTCTCTATGACGAGAACCGCATCGCCGCCCGCAACCACTCCCTCGCGGCCGAGATCGCCGCCATCAACCCGGAGCGCCTGCTCGCCGTCGCGGTGCTGAAGGGCTCCTTCATGTTCGCAGCCGACCTGCTGCGCGCCCTGCACGCCTCCGGCCTCGAGCCGGAAGTGGAGTTCGTGCACCTGTCCTCCTACCGCGAGGCCACCATCTCCTCGGGTCAGGTGGAGATCCTGCGGGACGTGCAGAGCGACGTTCGCGACCGCGATGTGCTGCTCATCGACGACATCCTGGAATCGGGCCGCACCCTGGCCTTCGCCAAGGATCTCCTGATGGCGCGCGGGGCGCGGCGGGTGCTGGTGTGCGTGCTGCTGGAGAAGCCCGGCAAGCGCGCGGTGCACATTGATCCGGATTTCGTCGGCTTCACCTGCCCGGACCTGTTCGTGGTCGGCTACGGCATGGACGTGGCCCATGCCTTCCGCCAGCTGCCCTATATCGGGCACATCCAGGGGCTGGAATAATACCACCGGCCCGTGAGCGAAGCCCGCCTGGCGCCGGTCAGAGACCGGGGCCGATGGCAGGAGGCGCCGCGGGGCGCCGCGGGGCTCAGCCGCCCTTCATGCGCGCGGCGATGCGCTCGCCGATCTCGTAGGCCCGCTGCTCCAGCAGCACCGGCATCTCGCACACATAGGTGAGGGAGCGCGCCCGCTCGTCGAAGATGCGGGCGTCCCAGGTCAGCTGCTCGTCCAGCGCCTTGGTCTCGGCGGTGTCGGTGCTGCCGGACGAGGTCCGGGCCTGGCTGAGCTTGTCGCCCTCCTCGCGGATGCGGTCGGCGAGGCGCTGCTGCCCGCGGGCGTAGCGCTCGATGCCGTGCATGACGCGGCTGCGCTCGGTGTTGATGATCTCATAGGCCCCGGCCATCACCCGCAGCAGCCGGGTGCTGGCATCCGGGCCCGCCTCCCGCGCGAACAGCTGGAGCACCACGTCCACCTCGTCCATGGGGGTGCGGCGGGAGGCGATCTTCTGGGCGACGGCGGCGGCCTCCTGGTCGTCGGTCCACCTGCCGGCGGAGGCCGGGTCGGGCCCGTTCCACACCTGGGCGAGGTCGATCTCCGGTGTCTTGCGCTGGATGCAGGGCCAGTCCGGATCCGCCTTGGGCTGGGCCGGCGCGGCCACCGGCGCGGCCAAAAGGACGCCGGCGGCCAACAAGGCGAGGGAAAGCGGACGCATCACGCGGCTTCTCCTTTGGGACCGCCCCGCCGCCCCATGATGCCGCGCCCGGGATCGTAGGCGACGACGGCGAGGGCGAAGAAGGCGATGGTGGTGCCGAGCACGACGGCGAACGCGGTGGGCTCGAACGCGCCGTAGAGCGCGTTGCGCACCAGCTCCACGGCGTGGGTGAAGGGATTGAGGAGGCAGACCAGGTAAAGCGCCTCGCTCGCCTCGCGAACCCGCCACAGGGGGTAGAGGGCCGAGGAGGCGAAGAACATGGGGAAGATGACGAAGTTCATCACGCTGGCGAAATTCTCCAGCTGCCGGATCAGCGAGGAGATGACCAGCCCGATGGAGCCCAGCATCAGCCCGGTGAGGATGAAGGCGGGCAGGGCCGCCAGATAGCCCATGGGCGGCATCTCCACCTCCCACAGCCGGGCGATGGCGAGGAACACATAGACCTGCGCCAGCGACACCACCACGCCCGCCACCAGCTTCGACAGCAGGAGGTACCACCGTGGGAACGGGCTGGTGAGCAGCACCCGCATGGAGCCCACCTCCCGGTCGTAGACCATGGAGAGGGAGGACTGCATGCCGTTGAAGAGCTGGATCATCACCGCGAGGCCCGGCGTCACGTAGACCTCGTAGAGCACGTAGGTCTCGTAGGGCGGGATGATGGAGACGCCCAGCACGCTGCGGAAGCCGGCGGCGAAGATGAACAGCCACACCAGCGGCCGCACCAGAGCGGAGAGGAACCGCTCCTTCTGCTGCACGAAGCGCAGCAGCTCGCGGTTCACGATGCCGGCGAGGCACACGGCATAGCCGGCGGCGCCGAGGGCGCGCACGGGACGGACCATGTGGCGGGGAGGCAGAGCCGCGTCGGTCATTGCGGGAGCCTCGTGCGGGTTCTCGTGTGGGTTCTCATGCCGGTTCTCATGCCGCATCCTCCGCGCGGGCCCCGGTCATGGCGCGGAAGGCGGCTTCCAGGGCGGCTGTGGCCCCTTCCGGCGCCGGGGGCTCCGCCCCGGTCCGGGCGGGCGCGAGATGGCCGCCGGCCACCTCGTCCGCCGAGCCGTGGGCGATGATGCGACCCTTGTCGAGCACGTAGATCTCGTCCTGCGGGTGGACCTCGTCGAAGATGTGGGTGGCCCACAGCACCGCGAGGCCCTCCTCGACCACCAGCTTGCGCACGATGTCCACGATGGCGGCGCGCGAGGCGAGGTCGAGGCCCACGGTGGCCTCGTCCAGCAGCAACAGGCGCGGGCGGTGGATGAGGGCGCGGGCGATCTCCACCCGCCGCGCCTGTCCGCCGGAAAGGGTGCGCACCTTCTCGTTCAGCCGGTCGGCGAGGCCCACCAGATGGAGCAGCGCCGAGATACGCGCCTTCAGAGGCCGGCCGGCGAGGCCGTGGAGGGCGGCGTGGTAGGCGAGGTTCTGGCTCACGGTCAGGTCGAGGTCGAGGGTGCGGCTCTGGAACACGACGCCCAGCTCCGCCAGCGCCGCAGAGGGCGCGCGCGCGAGGTCGTGGCCGAAGATGCGCACCGCCCCCTCGCGCGTGCTGTAGAGCCGCGTCGCCAGTGAGAACAGGGTGGTCTTGCCTGCGCCATTGGGGCCGAGCAGCGCCACGAAGCGCCCCGCCGGGACGGTCAGGGACACGTCGTCGAGCGCGCGTCTGGGGCCGAAGGCGTGGCTGACCGCGCGGATTTCCAGCGCCGGCGCTTCCTGATCGTTCATGCCGCCTCTCCGGGCCGTGCCGGATTCAACCCTCGCACCTATTGGGGCGAGACCACAACGCCCCACGGGGCACCGCCCACCTTGATGGATTTCACCACCTTCAGCTCGGGCACGTCGATGACGGAGACATCGTTGGAATTGCCGTTGGTGGTGAACAGCAGCTTCTCGTCTGGGGTGAGGGCGAGCTGCCACACGCGCTGGCCCACGAGGAGATATTTCTCCACCTCGAAGGTCTCGGTATTCACCACCGCCACGCGGTTGGCCGGGCCCAGCGCCACGAACGCCTTCTTGCCGTCCCTGGTGATGCGGATGCCCACGGGCTGGATCGCCTCCTTGGAGACGCCGGGGATCTTGAAGCTGATCTTCCTGATGATCTGGCGGGTCTGCGGATCAATCACCGCGACCGTGCCGCCCACCTCGGCGGACACCCACAGGTGCTTGCCGTCGGCGGAGAATTCGGCGAAGCGCGGGCGCGCGTCCACCAGCACGTTGCCCACGATCTTGTTGGTCTTGGTGTCGATGAAATGGGCCATGTTGGTGGTTTCGGACGTGGCGATGAGGGTGCCGCCGTCCGGGCTCACGGCCATGCCTTCCGGCTCGGTGCCCACCGGCACCTGGGCAACGACCTTGTTGGCCTCCACGTCGAGGACGGTGACCTGGTTGTCGTCCTCGTTGGCGATGTAAAGCGGATTGCCGGTGGGGTGCAGCGCGAACAGCTCCGGATCGGGGCCGGACTTCAGCTTGCGCAGGATCTTCAGGCTCGCCGGATCAATCACCTGGACGGTGTGGTCGTCACTGGCGCAGACATAGACCACCTTGCCGTCCGGGCTCATGGTGATGCCGCGGGGGCGCCGGCCCACCTTCACGGTCTGCTTCACCTCCAGCGTCGCTGAATCGATGACGCTGATGGAGTTTCCCTTCTCGTTGGAGACATAGACGGTATAGGCGGAGGCCGCGTCGGCGGCGAAGAGCGCGGCGGCGCCGGCGAGAAGCGGCAGGACGCGGCGCGCGGCGAGCCGCGGGCGGGAACAAGGGGTCATCGGCTCTTTCCTCCAGACAGGTGGCGCTTTTTCGCGCGCGTTTGCTTGGTGCGTTTACTTGGTGCGTTTGCTTGGGTCGCCGCCCCTTCGAGGCGGCGCGAGCCAGGCCGGCACTATTTCAATCGGCACTTGGATTCACCCTCGTCGGTGCCGAGGGTGTCGAGCGGGGTGCGCTGGTGCAGGAAGCCCTCCTCCGGCGCCACCGAGACGATGCCGAGCGGCTGCGCGATGAGCAGCGGCTGGCGCAATTGCTGGTCCCACGGGCGGATGCTCACCGGCACGCCCTTGAAGGCCGCGAGGCTGAAGTCCGGCGTGCGCAGGAAGGCGCGGATGGCCACCGGATCGGCGCTCCTGGTGCGGGTCGTCGCCTCGCCGATCATGCGCGCGGCGACCCAGGCCTGATAGTCCGCCGGCCGCATGGTGCGGGAGGCCGAGCGCAGGAAGCGGCTCTGCAACTGGGCCGAGCCCCAGGCATCCTGCGCCTGGTGCCAGGTGGAGGCGGTGAGGCCCTGCGTGCCCACCACCAGGCGCGGCTCGAAGGTGCGGAAGGGGATGTAGTTGCCGAAGTCGTTGGCCTCGTCCGCCACCACGATCACGTCCGCGTCCACGCCCCGGCTGAAGACCAGGGCGTCGGAGCGGGTGATGCTGTCGGAGCGGTCGCGCCCCAGCGGGCCGAAGGTCCAGGGCTTGTCGGCGACGATCTTCAGCCCGAATTTCTTCGCCGAGCGGCGCAGCGCCTCGGCGTAGAGCTGGTCCCCCGGCTGCGGCCCGACGATGAGGAACAGCTTCGACCAGCGCTTGGAGGCGAGGAACTGGGCGAGGGCGTCGGTGAGCATGGCGCGGCTCGGCGCCACGTGGAACACGTCGGCGCGGCATTGCTCCGCGCGCAGCGCATCGTCGGTGGCGCCCACGTTGAAGACGAGAACGCCCTTGTCCTTCACCGCGTCGGCCACCTTGAGGAGGGCGTCGCCGGGCAGGTTCGCGATGAGGAGGCGCGTCCCGCCCTCCGCCAAGGCGCGGGCGGCGGCGACCGGGTCCTCGTCCTCGGCCAGGGTGGTGGTCTCGAGGGTGAAGCTCTGGCCGGTGAAGAGACCGGTGGTGGCATTGTCCCTCACCGCCAGCTCGGCCCCGGCCACGGCCTCGTCCTCCGGCACGGCGAGGAGGTCGTAGAGCGGGGGCGGCGGCACGGCGTGGGTGATCAGGCCGATGCGCACCTCCAGCGGCTTGGGCTCGGATTTGACCTCGGATGCCGGGGGCTGCTGCGGATATGCCGGGGCCGGGGCCAGCACCCCGAGGGCGACGGCCGGAAGCAGCAGGCGAAGAATGCGCGTCAGCATGGGGCCAAAGTCACCATGGGGCCAAGGTCAGCGTGAGTTCAGCATGGTGTGGGACGATCACGATCCGGAAACGGGAAGATCTAGACACCATCGTCTCAGGGGCGCAACCAAATAGATCTAAGAAAACAATAAGATGTTCCCGGCTTGCCACGCGCCGGGCGGCTGTGACACCCTTGACGGGAAAAGGGTGCCGGCCATGCGGTGTGCATATGTCTTTCTGCTTTCCGCCGTTCTGGCGGGCGCGGGTCCGGCCGTGGCCGCGACGCGCGCGCAGGCGGCTTCGGCCGGCGTGCCGACCGCTGTGTTCGGCTTCGAGTTCTTCGACGACACCCTCGACACCCGCGCGGAGGTGCAGGCCGAGCAGGCGGCGCGCCTGAAGCTGGTCAATGCGGAGCTGGCCCGGCTCGTCGCCGAATCCGGGGAGATGGCGCCGGTGGATCTTCAGGGCGAGGCCGCGCGCATCGCCGAGCTTGCGCCCTTCTACAAATGCAATGGCTGCGAGGCGGACATTGCCGGCGCCGCCGGGGCGCGCCTCGAAATGCTGGGCATGGTGCGCAAGATCTCCAACCTCATCCTTACCATCACCATCAAGGTCCAGGAGGTGGGCGGGGCGGAAAAGCTGGTCC
>NZ_JAIVFN010000037.1 GCF_030015065.1 Xanthobacter autotrophicus
GCGGTGGCGGTGGCGGAGGTGGCGGCTCGGGCCCGTCCGCGAAGACGGAAGGCGACGAGGAGGGCGACGACGACACCAGCCGCAACCGGCCGCCCCGGGTCGGTGACCCGGTCGCGCTACCGAACATCTCGGTGGCGCAGGCGGTCTTCATTCCCCTTGCCGCCCTGCTGGCCGGCGCCAGCGATCCCGACGGACAGGCGCTGGAGGTCCAGAAGCTCGTCGCCTCCGCCGGCATGCTGGTTCCCGCCAAGGGAGGCTGGGTCTATCTCGCGCCGGCCGCCGCGACGGAGCGTGTCACCCTCAGCTACGTGGTGTCGGACGGCGTCGAAGGCGTACCGCAGCACGCCGTGTTCGAGATCGACCCCGAAGGCATCGAGGCCAGCGGCCTCGACCTGCCGTCGGCCACCTTCGCCGCCCTCCCCGCCGCAAACCGGGAGGAGCCGGACGAGCCGAACGCGGACGCCGCCGGCCTTGCCCTTGCCGGGCTCGCCTCGGTCAGGACCGCGGCCGGCCAGCCCGGCCCGGCGGGCACCGATACCGTGGGCGCCGAGGCGTCCGCCGCCGGGACGCCTGCGGCCGACACGGTCTCGTCCGGGACCGTCGTCGCGGAGGCCGCGCCCGCCGCCGAGAACGTCTCCGTCGCCAGCGGGGGCGATATGGCTGCGTCGGCCGCAGGCGACCCGGCCGTCGTCGCCGCGCCCGCCGCGATCGAGACCGCTCCGGTGGAGGTCGCGACCACGCCGGCGGTGAGCGAGCAGCAGGCCATGGAGCAGGCCATCCTTGCCCAGCCGGTCACCGGCACCGCGAGCGCGGACTCCGGTGCAGATGCCGCCGTCACGCAGGCCGAAGGCGATACCTTCGTCTTCGCGGCAGCGGCGACCTCGGACCCGCCCCCGCAATCGGTGAGCCAGATCGTGGAGCTCCAGGTGGGCGATCAGCTCCAGGTCAAGGACGAGCTGGCCGCGGAGAGCCCTTCCGCCGCGGCGGGAGATCCCGACCAGCTGTTCGCCGACACCTATGGCGAGGGCGGCGAGACCCGACCCTATGCATTCCAGGCGGAGGCGGCGCCGCTCACCGGCTCCGCTTCTTCCGATTTGGTCGCGACGCCGGACGACACCGACGCCGCGCCACCGGTCCCCACCGCCGACGCGCTGGCGCTGGCCTGACGGAGAACCGCCATGAGCAAGGAGAGCGATCTGTCCCGCGACGAGCCCATCTTCCAGCTGCGTCGCCATGTGGTCGCCGGACTCGCGCTGGGGGTGCTGCTGTTCGCCGGCTGCGGCGGCTGGGCGGCCTCCGCGCGACTCAACGGGGCCGTGATCGCGCAGGGCACGGTGACGGTGGACCAGAACCTCAAGGAGGTGCAGCACCGCGACGGCGGCATCGTCGCCGAGATCGCCGTGAAGCAGGGCGACCTTGTCCAGGCCGGCCAGATGCTGCTGCGGCTCGACGACACCGCCTCGCGGGCGGAACTGTCCATCGTGCGGGTGCAGCTCATCGAGCTTCTGGTGCGTCGCGCCCGCCTCATCGCCGAGCGCGACGGGCTGGAGCGCATCGAGTTTCCCAAGGAGATCCACGCCCTCTCGCCGGACGTGGCGCTGGTGCTGCGCGACGAGACCCGCCTGTTCGACGGCAACCGCTTCACCCGCCGGAGCCAGGCCGAGCAGCTGGAGCTTGCCATCGCCCAGACCGGGGAGGAGATCCGCGGCCTCGACGCCCGCCGCTCCGCCAAGATCGAGGAGACGGAGTTGCTCGCCCTGGAGCGCGAAAAGGTGGTCTACCTGTTCAATAAGGGCCTCACCGACGGCAGCCGCGTCCACGCCCTCAACCGGGAATGGGCGCGGATCAACGGCGAGAAAGGCGAGATCGAGGCCTCCATGGCCCGCGCGAACGTGCGCATCACCGATGCCCGCCTGCAGATCATCGCCCTCGACCAGAATGCCCGCACCGACGCGCAGCGCGAGCTGAGGACGCTCGATTCCCGCATCTCCGAGCTGAACGACCGGCGCATGGTGATCGAGGACCGGCTGTCCCGCACCGAGCTGCGCGCTCCTTTGACCGGCCGGGTGAACGAATTGAGCGTCTACACCATCGGCGGCGTCATCACGCCGGCCGCGAAGGTGGTGACGCTGGTGCCCGCCGAGGCCCGGCTGCGGGTGGAGGCCAAGGTGACGCCCACCGACATCGACCAGGTGGAGCGCGGCCAGCCCGCCCGGCTGCGCTTCTCGGCCTTCAACCAGAACACCACGCCCGAGCTGCGCGGGCGGGTGGCGCAGGTCTCGCCGGCCACCATCCGCGATCCGGTGGGCGGAACGGTGTCCTATATCGTGGAGATCGCCATCGACGACGACCTGTCGAAGCTGGGCGACCGCGAGCTGGTGCCGGGCATGCCGGTGGAGGTCTTCATATCCGGCATGGAACGCACCGCCATCGCCTATCTGGCGAAACCGCTGATGGACCACTTCAACCGGGCGTTCCGGGAGCAGTGAGCCGGATGGCTCAGGAGCGGCGCTGGGCGGCGGCGCCGCCGGCCGGGGCCCCGCCGCCGAGATTCTGCGCGGCGATGACCACCTCGACGCGGTTGCGTGCATGCAGCTTCTGCATGAGGGTGGACATGTAGCCCTTCACCGTCTTCTCGCTGAGGGCAAGGGCACGTGCGATCTCGCTGTTCTTCTTGCCGAGGAGCAGGAGCTGGACGATCTGGTCCTCGCGGATGGACAGGTGCATGGCCTGCCGGGCGCGCTGCTGCCGGGCCCTGGCCTCCAGCTCGGCGATGATGCGCGCGGCGAAGCTCGGGGTGATGTAGGTCTCCCCCGCCATGGCGCAGGTGATGGCCTGCACCAGGTCCGCCTGCGGGGATCCCTTGAGGACAAAGGCCGACGCGCCGGCGCTGAGCGCCCTGGCGGCCAGCTCCGCGCTGTTGGAGGCGGTGAAGATCACGATGCTGGTCGTCGGGAAGGTCTCGCGCACAGTGGCGACCGCGCCGATCACGTCGCCCTGCATGGTGAGGTCGACCACGATCACATCGGGCTGGTGGCCTTGCGCGGTCCCGACAATGTCGCCCACGCCGCAGCCGGTAGAGACGACGTTGAACATTCCCGTCTTCTCGAGAACCGCCACGATACCTTCGACAACGATGGGATGGTCGTCCACGACCGCGACCGAAATTGCGCACACGCTACATACTCCCGGGCTGCAACCCGTCGAGGCACTTCACTATAGACATGAAAGAAAAACGTTCAAGTTCTCAAATTGCAATACCGAAATCGGGCAAAGCGGTACTATTTGCCCACAAACATGATTACATTTGCGACACTTGTTTGTCAGCATTTGCTGCATTGCATCGCAGCATTTCCATTTTTGCTTCGCGAAAGAGCGCGGCATCATCCATGATCATCTTCACGCCGCGGGATCGGCCGCCCCCCCGGGGGGCATGCCTGCCGGACGCAAGGCCCGGGCTTGCGTCCGGCAGGCCGGCGCCCCACTCTCTGGCCGCGGCATGATGCGCCGCACCCTGGCGGAGCCGACGCGACGATTCGCACTGCCCTCGCCCCTTCACTTCGGCTAATCAGGTCCCATGTCCCAATCCGACGATCTCTTCGGCTCCACCCCGCGTCAGAAGCCCGCCGGCAAGTCGGCCAAGGCCACCGCCGCGGTTCCCGCCATGGCCGCCGACTACACCGCCGCCCACATCGAGGTGCTGGAGGGGCTGGAGCCGGTGCGCCGCCGCCCCGGCATGTATATCGGCGGCACGGACACGAAGGCGCTGCACCACCTCTTCGCCGAGGTGATCGACAATTCCATGGACGAGGCGGTGGCCGGGCACGCCAGCTTCATCGAGGTGCAGCTCGGCGCTGACGGCTACCTCACCGTCTCCGACAACGGGCGTGGCATTCCGGTGGAGGAGCACCCCAAGTTCCCCGGCAAATCGGCCCTTGAGGTCATCATGACCACGCTGCATGCCGGCGGAAAGTTCGACAGCAAGGTCTACGAGACCTCCGGCGGCCTCCACGGCGTCGGCGTGTCGGTCGTGAACGCGCTCTCGGACGACCTCGAGGTGGAGGTGGCGCGGGGCCAGACCCTCTATCGCCAAAGCTTTTCCAAGGGCGTGCCCCAGGGCAAGCTGAAGGAAGTCGGCCGCATCACCAACCGGCGCGGCACCCGCGTGCGCTTCCATCCCGACCCCGAGATCTTCGGCCCGTCCGCCCGCTTCGAGCCGGCCCGGGTGTTTCGCATGGCGCGGTCCAAGGCCTACCTGTTCGGGGGCGTGGAAATCCGCTGGTCGTGCGATCCCGAGTTGCTGAAGGGCGTGGAGGGCGTTCCCGAGAAGACCAGCTTCCGCTTCCCCGGCGGCCTGCGCGACTATCTCGCCGCCGACCTCGACGGCCAGACGCTGGTGCACCAGGACATCTTCTCCGGCCGCATCACCAAGCCCGGCGGCCACGGCTCGGTGGAATGGGCCGTGGCGTGGGTGGCGGATGCGGACGGCGGCATCTCCTCCTACTGCAACACCATCCCGACGCCCGACGGCGGCACCCATGAGAATGGCCTGAGGGCCGTGCTGCTCAAGGGGCTGAAGGACCACGCCGAGCGCTCCGGCCAGGGCAAGCGCGGCTCGGTCATCACCGGCGACGACGTGACCACCGGCTGCGCCGCCATGCTCTCCGTGTTCGTGCGCGAGCCGGAATTCCAGGGCCAGACCAAGGACCGGCTCGCCACCGCCGAGGCGGCGCGCATCGTGGAACAGGGCCTGCGCGACCCGTTCGACCACTGGCTCGCCGCCAATCCGGTGCAGGCCGGCCGGCTGCTGGAGCACGTCATCGACCGCGCCGAGGAGCGCCTGCGCCGCAAGCAGGAGAAGGAAGTCTCCCGCAAGACCGCCGTGCGCAAGCTGCGCCTGCCGGGCAAGCTCGCCGACTGCTCCAATACCGAGGCGGCCGGCTCGGAGATCTTCATCGTCGAGGGCGATTCGGCCGGCGGCTCGGCCAAGCAGGCCCGCGACCGCAAGACCCAGGCTGTGCTGCCCCTGCGCGGCAAGATCCTGAACGTCGCCAGCGCCACCCGCGACAAGCTCGCCCAGAACCAGCAGCTCGCCGATCTCGGCCAGGCGCTGGGCTGCGGCACGCTCTCCCACTACCGCGACGCGGACCTGCGCTACGAGAGGGTCATCATCATGACCGACGCGGACGTGGACGGGGCGCACATCGCCTCCCTCCTCGTCACCTTTTTCTTCCGCCAGATGCCGAAGCTGATCGAGGACGGCCACCTCTTCCTGGCCGTGCCGCCGCTCTACCGCATCACGCAAGGCGCCAAGACGCTCTATGCGCGCGACGACGCCCACCGCGAAAAGCTGCTGAAGAAGGAATTCACCGGCAAGGGCAAGGTGGAGGTGGGCCGCTTCAAGGGCCTCGGCGAGATGATGCCGGCGCAGCTGAAGGAAACCACCATGGACCCGAAGACCCGCACGCTCCAGCGCGTCACCATCGAGGATGCCGAGCGGGCCGCCACCATCGACCTGGTGGAACGGCTCATGGGCAACAAGCCCGAGGCGCGCTTCGCCTTCATCTCCGAGCGGGCCGCCTTCGCCGGCGAGGAGATGCTCGACATCTGAGGCGCGGGCTGCCCCGCGCCAACCCGTCGTGTTCAGGCCGCAGCCTTGGCCTTGCGGGGCGGCAGGAGGCTGGCAGGTGCCGCGAGGATCAGCATGCCCAGCCCCGCCAGGGCGAAAACCGGCGCCGCGCCGAGGACGCCCGCCGCCTGGGCGAGGATGACGGCGCCCACCGCCTGCCCCACGAAGAAGGCCGAGGCGAACAGGGACACCGCCGAGCCCCGCGCCTCCGCCGACAGCTCGGTGGCGAGGATCTGCAGCACGTTGTGGATCATGTAGAAGGCGAACCCGGACGCGGCGAACAGCGCCACCACCACCGGCAGGTTCGGCCCCACCGCAGCCGCACCGAACAGGATGCCGACACCGGCGGCCCCGGCCCCGATCATGCCGGCGAGGCCGAGGCGGCGCACCAGGACCGGCACCGCGAAGGTATAGAAGGCTCCGCCGATGGCGAAGGCGCCCAGAACGAGGCCGGCTTCCACCGCATCCCCGAGGCCGTGCTCCACCATCAGCGGCGCGGCCAGCGGGAACACGCCGAAGGTGAGCGCGCCTTCCACCGCCACCACCGCATAGACCTTGATGGACAAGGGGTTTTTCAGCACCGTGCCATAGCGGGCGAGGGCCGCGCCGAACGACAAAGGCTGGCGCTGGCGCTCCTCCGTGATCCCCACCATCGCCGACAGGAAGGCCACGGCCGCCACGCCGAAGGCGCACCAGAACACCGGCCGCCACCCCGCATATTCGGCGATGAAGCCCGCCGCCGCCGAACCCACCAGCTGGCCCAGCACCAAGGCGAGCAGCACCCGGCTCAGCGCCAGCGGGCGCATCTCGAAGGAGACGCGGTCGCCCACGGTGGCGAGCACGACCGGGATGACGCCGCCCGCGAACGCCCCCGACAGCATCCGCGCCGCCAGCAGTTCCGGGTGGCCGGGAACCAGCGCCGAGACCGCCAGCCCCACCGCCAGCATGGCAAGATTGAAGCGGATGAGCCGCACCTTGCCCACCGCATCCCCGATGGGGCCGAACAGCAGCTGCATGGTGGCGTAAGGCAGGGTGAAGGCGCTGGCGAGCAGCGCCACTTCCTGCAGCGTCACATTGAGGTCCGCAGCGAGGATGTTCAGCATGGGATCGACCGCGCGCATGGAGAACGCGCTCGCGAACGCCGCGAGGCCGAGAACGAGGAGGAAGGGCATCGGGATTCGCCGCCGGACAAAGTGGGGCCATCCACTGCGGCGGGATGCCTCAGCGGTCAAGCCGTCAGACACGCCCGAAGCGCATGGCAGCACCCCCGCACATTCGCCACACGCATGCCTCGCATGCCATCGGCCTTCAATCGGGCGGTACGCGGCGGGAATTTCCCTCCGCTCCGTAAACAGGACCGGAAAACATTGACACGGCGCACAATTTTCTTATGTTGCTATGCGTCGTCCGAGATATGTCGAATCTAGCGCGCCGACCGACGACCCCTCGTCTGAGCCCGTACGGCACGGGACGTTCGATCAGCGGTGCGCCGCCGCATCCAAAAGATGCAATGTCATTTTCCGAACTCGGCCTGAGCGAAAAGGTCCTCGCGGCAGTCGCTGACACCGGCTACACGCAACCGACGCCCATCCAGGCCCAGGCCATCCCCCATGTGCTCGCGCGCCGAGATGTGCTCGGCCTCGCGCAGACAGGCACCGGCAAGACCGCCGCCTTCACCCTTCCCATGCTGACGCTGCTGGAGCAGGGACGCGCCCGCGCCCGAATGCCCCGCACCCTCATCCTGGAGCCGACGCGCGAACTCGCGGCGCAGGTGGAAGAGAACTTCACCCGCTACGGCAAGAACCACAAACTGAATGTCGCCCTGCTCATCGGCGGCGTTTCCTTCGGCGACCAGGATACCAAGCTGCTGCGCGGCGTGGATGTCCTCATCGCCACCCCCGGCCGCCTGCTCGACCATGTGGAGCGCGGCCGGCTGCTCCTGTCCGGCATCGAGGTGCTCGTCATCGACGAGGCCGACCGCATGCTGGACATGGGCTTCATCCCGGACATCGAGCGCGTCTGCAAGCTCGTGCCCTTCACCCGGCAGACGCTGTTCTTCTCGGCCACCATGCCGCCGGAGATCCAGCGCCTGGTCTCCCAGTTCCTCTCCAATCCCGTGCGCGTGGAAGTGTCGAAGCCGGCCTCCACCGCCACCACGGTGACCCAGCTGCTCGTCGCCTCCGGCCGCGAGGACTACGAGAAGCGCGAGGTGCTGCGCGAGCTCATCCGCAATTGCGAGGGGCTGCAGAACGGCATCATCTTCTGCAACCGCAAGCGCGACGTGGCGGTGCTGCACCGCTCGCTGCAGAAGCACGGCTTCAATGCCGTGGCCCTGCACGGCGACATGGACCAGCACGCCCGCATCAAGGCCCTCGACCAGTTCCGCGCCGGCGAGGCCACCCTGCTGGTTGCCTCCGACGTGGCGGCGCGCGGGCTCGACATCCCGGCGGTGAGCCACGTCTTCAACTATGACGTGCCGCACCACTCGGAAGACTATGTGCACCGCATCGGCCGTACCGGCCGCGCCGGGCGTGCGGGCACCGCCTATACCATGGTCACCCATTCCGACGGCAAGTCGGTGGCGGCCATCGAGAAGCTGATCGGCAATCCCGTCCCCTGGCACGGCACGCCCCTGGGCGATGCCCCGCCGGCGTCGGAGCGGCGGGAGCGCCGCGAGGACGGTGGACGCCTGCGCGGCAAGCGCCGCGTGGAGAAGGAACCCCGCGGCGAGGCGCGTCCCGACCGCGAGCCTCGTGTGGAGCGGGAGCCTCGTGCGGAGCGGGAGCCCCGCCCTGAACGCGAACCCCGCGTCGCGCGGGAGCCGCGTCCGGAACGGGAGCCCCGCCGCGAGCGGGAGCCGCGTCGGGAGCGGGAAGCTCCCGCCGGCGAGGTTCGCGTGGAGGCCGAGACCCGAGCCCCGCGCGGCGACCGTCCGGAGCGCAGCCGTCGTCCCGCCCGCGAGGATGGCGCGGAAGCCCGCCCGGCGCGGCGCGAACGCGCGCCTGCCAGCGAGCCGGCGGACATGAGCCACCTGCCCGCCTTCCTCCTGCGCCCGGTGCGCGTGAAGGCCGGCTGAACTGTCTCCGGCGCGTCCCTCATGGAACGCCGGTTGATCACCTTGGAACAACCCCGCCGGTCAGCCGCGCGGGGTTTTCTTTTTGGATGGTGATTTCGGTTTGGATCGTGCCCCGGCCGTCTTCAGCGGCTTGCGCGCGGCTGCGGCGCGGGCCAGCGCGAGGGAGTGGCGGGCGAGCATGGCGAGGTCGTCGCCATCGTCCAGCGCCGCCTCGGGCACCGACCAGAAACCGGCCATGGTGCGCACGGCGCCGTTGGCGAGGTAGGAGAAGGGAGCCGAGCCCCGACCTTCCAGCACCGCCGCGAGGTCGGCGTCCGCCTTCAGATAGATGGTGCCACGGACCTCGATGGCGAACATCAGCCCGTCCGCATAGAGCCCCCGGCCACCGAACATGCGCCGCGTGCGCACGTCGCCGAAGGCGCTGAAGAGGTCGGCGATGGTATCCTCGTCCATCCCTCTCTCCCTATCCCGCGGCTGCGGTCCTTGACCGATGCCGGAGCCGTTTCACCCGAGCGCATGCGCACCTTCCGCCGGGAGCCGAGGCGCAAGGCGCGGCGGCCCGCGGGCTCAGTCGATCAAAGCCAGCAGCCGGACGGCCGCATCCATCTCGGTGCGGCGGGCGGCGCGGCGGGCGGTGGCGATCTCGTCCTCGCCCCACTGCTCGCGGTTGAAATCCTCGTCCACATGGGCCGCGGCCCAGGCGGCACCGGCCGCAAGCGCGCCTTCCGCCACCGCCAGCGCCAGCAGCGCCGAGCCGGTGAGCGTGGTGATGGAATGGACGGCGGCGAGCTTCAGCGGAGTTTCCGGCACCAGCGCCCGCACCCGCTCCAGCGACGCATCCGGCTGGGTCACGTGCCGGATGCCCTCCGAAAGGAAGAAGCGGGCGTCGTGGCTGCGGCTCAACCAGTCGAGCACCGGGTCCCACTGCTCCGCCTGCCGGTTCACCAGCGTCTGCGGGCCGTCGGCGCGGTAGAACAGCATGTCGGAGCCGGCATAGCGCACCACCTCGTCGCGCACCGCCTCGGCTTCCGGCCCGACCCGGTCGAGGGCCACGTTCACGAGGCGCGTCAGCGGCATGAAGAAGGGATTGATCTCCTTCTCCTGCGCCGCCCATTCGGCGGCCATGGCCTCGGCCAGAGGACGCGTCGGCGCCAGCAGCATCCCACGCGCGGGGGTGCGCACCGGCCGGCCGTCGAGGAGGATGGTGAAGCCGCCATCCGTCTCGCCGACGCTGACGTCGGTATAGAAGCGCTTCGGCAGGGGGGTGCGCTGGGCGGCACGGGCGCGGGCGACGGGGTCGTCCCCCGCGACGGGCTCCTCGATGCCCTCCAGGAAATCACGCATCGTCTGATGGCCCGCGGTGGGATCAGAATCTGTGGGATCATCCATGGCCCGGCTCCTATCCGGCGATGGCGCGCCGACGCGCCAGAAGGTCGAAGATGGCGGCCGGCACCTCGTCGAACCGGTGGACGATATGGTCCGCCCCGGCCCGCTCCAGCGCCGCCACCTCATGATAGCCCCAGCCGACGCCGAGCGCCGAGGCCCCCGCCTGCAGCGCCATGGAGACGTCATAGGTGGTGTCGCCCACCACCACCGTCTCCTCCGGCCGCGCGCCGATCTCGCCCATGGCCTGGAACACCATGGCCGGATGGGGTTTGGAGGGGGCGTCGTCGGCGGTCTGGATGGTGGCGAACCAGCCTTCCATGGCATGGGCCTTCAGCACCCGCTCCACTCCGCGCCGCGCCTTGCCGGTGACCATGCCCAGCACCACGTCGTCGCGCCGGCGCAGGGCGTCGAGCACCTCCCAGGCGCCCTCGAACATGGGCTCGGGGGGCTCGGCGTTGCGCAGGCGGGTGAAGGCGGTGCGATAGGCATCCACCAGGGCCTCGACCGGATAGGCGAGGTCGCCCCGCGAGAGCATGGCGAACGCCTCCGGCAGGGACAGACCGACCACCGAGAGCAGCCGGTCCCGATCGGGCAGCGCCACGCCGTGGGCCGCATGGGCGTCGCGCATGGCGGCGACGATCATGTGCTGGCTGTCCACCAGCGTGCCGTCGCAATCGAACAGTACCAGCTTCAGGGGCGCGGCGTCCGGGGCAGGGTCGGCATCGCTCTCGGATGGGGTCATTTCTGGGTCATCTGCTGGGTCGCCACATCATATATCCACGTGATGCCCGACGGGTCCACGAACAGCACCTGCCGGAAGCCCCGTTGCTCGCACTGCTTGGGAAACGGACCGGCGACGATCAGCTCCGCCGCCGTCTTGGCCGGGAAGTTGAACTTGATGGTGAGGATGGTGGCATCCTCGCCACCGGCCGTGACCGTGAGGTCGAGACCGTTCTGGGCAAAGCTTTCCTGCTTGCTCTTGGCGAAGGCCCGCCGCGCATTGGCGTCTGCCGCCGGCGGCGTGATCGGGCCGTTGACCGTGGGCAGGGGCAGCGCCGCCTCCTGCTGGCTCCGCGCCAGGTCACCTGCGGCCTGGGGGGGAGACGTGGCACCGGGAGCCACGGGCGCGGCGGGCGGCGCCTGCGGCTGGGGCGCCGGCTCAGCCTGCGGCGCAGGCGCGATCGCCGCGCTCTGGGGCGCGCCGGCCTCCGGCTCGGCGGGCGGCGCGGACATCACCCACCAGACGAGACCGCCGGAAACGAGCGCCACCGCCGTTCCGCCGAGCCCCACCAGGAAGGGCATGAGGAAGCTCGTATGCAGCTTGCGGCCGCAGAAGGGGCAACTGGCCTCCTCCGGATAGACCTGCGCCCCGCAGCCGGGACAGAAGTCGGGCCTGGGGTTCATTCCGTTCACCTCCGCCAATTCACCCCCGCGCGCACGGGGCGCCGCCGCGAATCGGCACCGTGGGACGATCACCACGAATGCACGAGGAAACGGCCGGCGTCATGCCGTCCGCTTCACGATATCCGCCTCGTGATGTCCGATCCGAATGCGCCCTTAGCAGGGCAAGGGCTGCGGATCCTATTTGCCGAAGCCGAGGTCCAAAGGCGGCGGCGGAGCGGCTTCAAGGCCCGGCGACAGGTTCTCGAACTGCTGCTGGATCTGCTGCTGGTCGAGCTGCACCCCGCCGCTCTTGTAATGGGTCACCATGCCCGGGAACAGGATGATGAGGACCACCATCACCAGCTGGATGCAGACGAACGGCACCGCGCCCCAGTAGATCTGGCCGGTGGTGACCGGCTGCATCAGCTTGCCCGTCACCCGGTCGATGTACGGCACCTTGGCCGCCACCGAGCGTAGGAAGAACAAAGCGAAGCCGAAGGGCGGGTGCATGAAGGAAGTCTGCATGTTCACCGCCAGCATCACGCCGAACCAGATGAGGTCGATGCCGATCTTGTCCGCCGCCGGCCCCAGGAGCGGGATGATGATGAAGGCGAGCTCGAAGTAATCGAGGAAGAAGGCCAGCACGAACACCAGCGCGTTCACCGCGATGAGGAAGCCCAGCTGCCCGCCGGGCAGCGACACCAGCAGTTCCTCAACCCACTTGTGGCCGTCCACGCCGTAGAAGGTGAGCGAGAACACGCGCGCGCCCAGCAGGATGAACAGCACGAAGGCGGACAGCTTGGCGGTGGAATAGGTGGCCTGCCGCATCAGGTCGAATTTCAGCCGGCCGCGGGCGAAGGCGAGGATGAGCGCGCCCACCGAGCCCATGGCGCCGCCCTCGGTCGGGGTGGCGACGCCGATGAAGATGGTGCCCAGCACCAGGAAGATGAGGGCCAGCGGCGGCACCATCACGAACACCACCTGCTCGGCAAGCTTGGACAGCAGGCCGAGGCGGAACACGCGGTTGATCACCGCCAGCACGAAGGCGAGGCCCACCGTGGCGGACATGGTGAGCACCACATAGTCGGCGCCGAACTTCACGCCCGATTCCACCATCAGGAAGATGCCGCCGGCGATGGACAAAGCGAGCGCGATGAACAGCGAGGGCGTCAGAAGCCGCGCCGTGCCCGACATCACGAAGTAGAGCAGCACGAAGGCCACCGCCCCCCACACCACCTGATTGGCGACGCCGGGAATGAGGCCGGCGGTGAGGTGCGGCAGGGAGCCGGTGGCGATCAGGATCGCGAAGCCCGCCGCGGCGATGGCGCCGAGGATGCGGGAAGGCCCGATCTTCTGGTTCGGGTCGCGCAGGGTCTGGGCTTCCAGCGGCAGGCCGGGAGCCGCGCTCGGGAAGATGGTCGAGACAAGGAAAATGTAGAGAGCGTAAAGGCTGGCGAGCAGCAGGCCCGGCACGAAGGCGCCCTCGTACATGTCGCCCACCGAGCGGTTGAGCTGATCGGCCATGACGATGAGCACGAGGGACGGCGGAATGATCTGCGCCAGCGTGCCCGAGGCGGCGATGACGCCCGAGGCCACGCGCCGGTCATAGCCGTAGCGCAGCATGATGGGCAGCGAGATGAGGCCCATGGAGATCACCGAGGCAGCCACCACGCCGGTGGTGGCCGCAAGCAGCGCGCCCACGAAGATCACCGCATAGGCGAGGCCGCCGCGGATGGAGCCGAACACCTGCCCGATGGTGTCGAGCAGGTCCTCCGCCATGCCGGACCGTTCAAGGATGAGGCCCATGAAGGTGAAGAACGGGACCGCCAGCAGCACCTCGTTGTTCATGGTGCCATAGACGCGCTCCGGCAGCGCCTGGAGGAACTTGGGCTCGAACAGGCCGAGCCAGATGCCGATGAGGCCGAAAATGAGGCCGTTGGCGGCGAGCGAGAAGGCCACCGGATAGCCCAGCAGCAGGAACACCACCAGTGCGCCGAACATGATGGGCGCCATGTTGTGGATGAACCAGCCGCGGAAACCCGGCTCGGCCGCGAAGGCCACGTCGGGCAAGACGACGGCAAGCACAAGGGCGAGCACGAGCGCGGCGGCGGCGAAACGCGCCTTCACGAGGCGGGCGTTGAACATCTCTCGCGCTCCGTCAGTGCTTGTTTGCGGGGGTCGTGGCCGGGGCGACCGGCGTGCCGGCGCCGGGAACGTCCACTTCGGCGAGCAGGCGCTCCGCCTCCGCCGCGAGGGCCGCATGGCTGCCGCCCTCCCGGTCGTTGGGGTCTTCCATCCGCCCCGTGAAAATCGCGATGCGCTTGATCAGCTCGGAGAAGCCCTGCAGCGTCAGCAGGAAGAAGCCCAGCGGCACCAGGAACTTGGCCGGCCATTGGGGCAGGCCGCCGGCATTCAGCGACTGCTCGTTGATGGACCACGAGGCGAGGAAGAAGGGCCAGGAGGTCCACAGCAGCAGGATGGAGAACGGCAGCAGAAAGAAGATGTGGCCGAAAATGTCGATGCCGTCCCGCACCCGCTTGCCCAGGCGGGCGTTCACGATGTCGATGCGGATGTGCTCGTTGTCCATGAGCGTCCAGGACCCGCACAGCAGGAACACAGCGGCGAACAGCACCCATTGCAGCTCCAGCCAGGAATTGGAGCTGAGATCGAACAGCTTGCGCACCACGGCGTTGGCCGCGGAGACGAGGATCGCAACGAGGATCAGCCACGAGGCCGCCTTGCCGATGCGCATGTTCACGGCATCGATGCCCCGGGCGAGGGCGAGGAGCGTTGACATCGAGATCGTTTCCCTCGGGCGCGCGGCTGGGGCCGCTTTCGGGTTGCTTCTTGTTTGGCCATGGAGCCTTGGCGCGGCACCATAGGCAAAGACGCGGCGACTTCAAGCCGCATGGGGACACCTTGCTGCGGCTTCGTCATCAAGGCCATACTAAAGTTTAAAAGTCTCCCCGACGATCCGCCGCCCGCCGCCCTACGGCGCCGCCGCAGCATCCGGCCACGGGGCCGGCGCGGCGAGCGCCCTCCCCTTCCGGAAGCGGCTCCGGGCACGGTCCCAGGTCAGGATCATTCCGGTTCCGGCCATCGGACCGGGCCCCACGCACCATGCCGCAAGATCGGTTCCGCGACGGGGCAGGAGGATGACGACCCGGCCGAGCCCCTCCCACGCGGCTGTGCTCTCGTCCACCTCCCGGGGCTCGGCCTGGCAGAGATCCCGGTCGAGGGCCGGCAACACGGTGGCGGTCACGAGGTTCCAGCGGCCGGACGCCCGCGAGTAGAATCGCACCCGTCCGGCGAAGGGCACGCCCGCCTTGAGCCCGCGCTCGCTGAGGCCCAGCAGCGGGAAGCCCTCGGCATCGAACCAGACCGCCACCTCGGTGACGAAGGGCGTGGCGCCTTCCCCATCGCCGCGATCATGGATGCGCAGGTAGAAATTAGCCTCGTCCAGCGTCAGCGCGAGGCGGGCGCGATCACCGTAGAGGATGCTGCCGGAGACCGTGGCGGGCTCACCGGCGGCCTCGCCCCCACCCGATATCTCGTAGGGGGAGAAACCGTTGACCTGGGCAACCTGAAGCTCGCGGTAGAAGTCGAGCAGCCTTGCCGGTTCCGCGCGGGTTCCGCTGCTGGCCAGCAGCATGACGGCCAGAAGACCGGCGGCGGCAAGGACCGGCCTCACCCCTCCGGCGCCTCGAGGATGGGGTCGTACTGGGACGCATCGAAGCCCAGCACCGCGAAGGACTGCGCCATATGCGGCGGCAGCGGGGCGGACACGTCGATCACCCCCTGCCCGCGCGGATGGGGAATGACGAGACGCCGTGCCAGAAGGTGCAGGCGGTTCTGCAGCCCGCCCGGCAGCTCCCAGTTCTCGATATCGAAATATTTGGGGTCACCGACGATGGGGTGGCCGATATGGGCAAGGTGGGCGCGCAACTGGTGGGTGCGGCCCGTCACCGGCTTCAGCGACAGCCAGCTCATCTTCTGCGCCGCCTGGTCCACCACGGCGTAATAGGTGATGGCGTGGCTCGCCTCGTCCTCGCCATGGCGGGCGACGCGCATCTTCTCCTCGTCCTCGTCGCGGGCGAGATAGGTGGAGATGCGCCCCTGCTTGGGCTTGGGCACGCCGGGCACCACCGCCCAGTAGACCTTGCGCGCCTCCCGCGAGCGGAAGCTCTTCGCCAGCACTGATGCGGCAAGGCGCGTCTTGGCCACGAGGAGGCAGCCGGACGTATCCTTGTCGATGCGGTGCACGAGACGCGGCTTCTGGCCATCCTTGTCGCGCATCACCTCGAGGATGCCGTCCATATGGCGATAGGTGCCCGAGCCGCCCTGCACCGCGAGGCCGAAGGGCTTGTTGAGCACCATCACGTCCTTGTCCTCGAACAGGGTGATGGATTTCAGGAAGGCGCGGTCCTCGTCCTCCTTGCGCTTGGCGGCCGAGGCCGGCCTCGGCTTCGCCGGCCCCTCCGCCGCGCCGCCGGGCGGCTCATTGCCTGTGGCAACCTTGCCGGCAGGCGAATTGCCGGGCGGCGCGGCCTGCGGCTCGTCGCCGAGGGGAGGAATGCGCACGCTCTGGCCCGGCTCGAGGCGGGAGGAGGTCTTCACGCGCCCGCCGTCCACGCGCACCTGCCCGGTACGTACCAGCTTCTGCAGGTGGCCGAAGGAAAGATCAGGAAAATGGACCTTGAACCAGCGGTCGAGGCGCATACCCGCCTCGTCCTCGGCCACGGTCTTCATCGCGACGGCCATGGATGGGAATGTCCTTCGAGCGCCTTGAACCGGAACGGCAGCAATAGAGCAACCGATGCCGCCCGTCACGTCAGCCCGCGCATGATGGCAATGCCGGCGAAGACCGCCATGAAGGCGAGTGCCACCGATCCGCCCGCATAGGCCAGGGCGGAACCGTAGGCGCCGCGCTCCACCAGGGAGAGGAAATCCAGCGAGAAGGTGGAGAAGGTGGTGTAGCCGCCGAGGATGCCGGTGGTCAGGAACAGCCGCATGGTCTGGTTCCAGAATTCCCCGTCCTTGAAGGCGAGGTAGCCGGCCATGATCCCCATCAGGAAGCTGCCGGACACGTTGATGAGGAAGGTGGCGAAGGGAAATCCGGTGCCGAGCAGCTTGGGCACCGCCATGTTGACCAGGTGCCGCACCACGCCGCCGAGGCCGGCGCCGAGGAAGACGATCAGAGCGGGATACATGGAAGGCCTCTGGCTGCGGGGGGCTGCTGCGCCGCATCACAGCCCAGCCGGGCACGCGACACCAGCCGAAACTGCACGAAAATCACCGCGACGCCGGCGAAGCCACCCCACGGACGCCCGACGGAACCATGGCTGCTCACCTTCCGTCCGCGGGGGCCTGCGGCCATTGCTCCGGCGACCCGTACGGCACACGGCTTCGCAACGAACTGGCGGCCGCTTCACTCGAAAGCACTTTGGGCTGCCCCCCGGTTCACTTCTCCCCGCGCTCGGCCCGCAGCCGCGCCCAATAGTCCATGCGCTTCCGGATCTCGCGCTCGAAGCCGCGCTCCACCGGGTGGTAGAAGCTCTGCCGGCCGATGGCCTCGGGGAAGTAGTTCTGGCCGGAGAAGGCATCCGGCTCGTCGTGGTCGTAGCGATAGCCGGCGCCGTAACCCTCGCCCTTCATCAACTTGGTGGGGGCGTTCAGGATGTGCTTTGGCGGCATCAGGGAGCCGCCCTCCTTCGCCGCGCGCTTGGCCGCGGAGAACGCCTTGTAGACGGCATTCGACTTGGGCGCGGTGGCCACATAGACCACCGCCTGCGCCAGCGCCAGCTCGCCCTCCGGCGAGCCGAGGAAGTCGAAGGCGTCCTTGGCCGCGTTTGCAACGACGAGCGCCTGCGGATCAGCATTGCCGATGTCCTCGATGGCCATGCGCACGATGCGCCGGGCGAGGAACAAGGGCGCCTCCCCCGCATCCAGCATGCGGGCGAGATAATAGAGCGCCGCATCCGGATCGGAGCCGCGCACCGCCTTGTGCAGGGCGGAGATGAGATTGTAGTGCCCGTCCTCGCTCTTGTCGTAGATGGGCGCGCGCCGCTGGACCACGTCGGCCAGGGCCGCCACGTCGAACACCTCCCCCGCCCGCGCCGCCCGCCACACCTCCTCGGCGAGGGTGAGCGCAGCGCGCCCGTCGCCGTCCGCCATGTTGACCAGGGCGAAGCGGGCCTCCTCGGTGAGCGGCAGGGCCCTGCCCTCCACCTCCTCCGCCCGCGTCAGCAGGCGGGCGATGGCGTCCGGGTCCAGCGCCTTGAACACCAGCACCCGGGCCCGCGACAGCAGTGCGGCGTTCAGCTCGAAGGACGGGTTCTCGGTGGTGGCACCCACCAGGGTGACGGTGCCATCCTCCATCACCGGCAGGAAACTATCCTGCTGGGCGCGGTTGAAGCGGTGGATCTCGTCCACGAACAGGAGCGTGGCCTTGCCCATCTGCCGGCGGGCGCGGGCCTGCTCGAACACCTTCTTGAGGTCGGCGACGCCGGAGAAGATGGCCGAGATCTGCTCGAAATGGAGATCCGTCGCGGTGGCGAGCAGGCGCGCCACCGTGGTCTTGCCGGTACCGGGCGGTCCCCATAGGATGAGGGAGCCCAGCGAGCGCGTCTCCAGCATGCGTGTGAGCACGCCATCCGGCCCCACCAGATGGTCCTGGCCCACCACTTCCGAAAGGCGCGCCGGCCGCAGCCGGTCGGCGAGCGGCCGCGGCACCTCGCTCCCCAGTCCAGCCGCCTCGAACAGATCGACCATGGCGCGCCCTAGCCCGGAAGCAGCGCGGTGATGGTGCGCCCGCCACGTCCAACCGTCACCCGCCACGCCCGCAGCGGCGTGCGGACCATCTGCTCCAGGTCGCGGGTGCGGCCGACCCTGGCGCCGTTCACCTCGACGATCACGTCGCCGGGCTTGAAGCCGGCGGCGGCGGCGGGGGAATTGTCGTCCACGTCGTAGATGACCACGCCGGTGGCGTTGGCGTCCACCTTCAGTTCCTCCGCCACTGCCGGCGACAGATTCACGATCGTGGCGCCGGCGAAGGGCGAGCGGGCGCGCACCTGCACCTCATCGCGCGGCACCGTCTCCGGCGCGCCTTCCAGCACCACGACGACGCTCACCTCCTTGCCGCCGCGGTTGACCGCGAGCGCCGCCCTGCCGCCGATGGGCCGGGTGGCGAAGCGGTAGTTGAGGGATTCCGGATCGTCGATGGCCTGCCCCTCCACCGCGACGATCAGGTCGCCCACCCGCAGGTCCGCCTTGGCGGCCGGGCTCTGCGCCACCACGTCCTGCACCAGCACGCCGGTGGGGCGCGGCAGGCCGAGGCTTTCGGCGATATCCGGCGTCACCCGCTGCAGCCGGGCGCCCAGCCATGGCCGGCGCACCGACTTGGAACCGCCCTTGGCCTGCTCCACCACCACCCGCACCATGTTGACGGGAATGGCGAAGCCGATGCCGATATTGCCGCCGGACCGCGAATAGATGGCGCTGTTGATGCCCACCAGCCGCCCGGCCATGTCCACGAGCGCGCCGCCGGAATTGCCGGGATTGATGGCGGCATCCGTCTGGATGAAGAACTGGTAGTCGGAGACGCCCACCTGTGTGCGCGCCAGCGCCGAGACGATGCCCTGCGTCACCGTCTGGCCGACGCCGAAGGGGTCGCCGATGGCAAGCACCAGGTCGCCCACGGCAAGCTCGTCGGAATTGCCCAGCTCCAGCGAGGCGAAACTCTCCCTGGCCTCGGTCCTGATGCGCAGCACGGCGAGGTCGGTGCGCTGGTCGCGCAGCAGCACCTCGGCCTCGTATTCCCGCTTGTCGTTGAGGGCGATTCGGATCTCGTCCGCCCCCTCGATGACGTGGAAGTTAGTGACCACGATTCCGGTCCCGTCCACGATCACCCCCGAGCCGAGGGAGCGCTGCACCCGCTCCGGCGCGCCGAGGCCGGGACCGCCGGGGCCGCCCGGACCGCCGAAGAAGCGGCGGAAGAAGGGGTCGTCGAAGATGGGGTTGGCCCGCTGCTGGGCGGTCTTCTGCGCATAGACGTTGACGACGGCCGGCGCCGTGCGGGCCACCACGGGCGCGAAGGTCAGCTTCACCTCCGGCGCCGAGGCCGGCACCCGCTGCTGAGGCGCGACCTGCGCCTGCCCGGCGCCGGTACCGACCAAGCCGACGAGGCCCCCGGCCGCGAGCGCGCCGAGCACGAGAAGGCCTGAAGAGATCAGTCTTTTCATTCCATCAACCTGCGATCACCAGAGCTGAATCCGCCTCGGGTCGAAGCCGCCTGAGCGGGGACCCGTCTCCCCACCGAAACGGCGAGGGCTCGACTGCTCCGGCTCCGAGCCTCGGACCCGACGATGCCCGCTATCGCCTTGACCTTCACCGCCCGAGAAGGCGCTGCCAGACGGCGCTTAATCCCGCCGCCAAATGCGGCGGCACCAAGGACGAGCCGCCCGGGAGCGCTTCCGTGACGCGCGCTCCGGTATATTGAGGGTCGGTGTACTTGCGGCAGAAATAAAAGCAATAACCCGAGTTGCAGGGGCTCGGACGCCGCAGCGGCGCGAAGGTGCGGTTCAGGATGTTGCCCTGCATGGCGGTGTCCGAGCCGCAGCGGAAGACATCCCCCTGCGGCTCGATTCGCACGAAGCGGCTCCCGGCCGCGCAGGTCCGGCCGCGAAAGTCGAGCGTATCGGTGAGGAAAGCGTCGTCCTCGAACGGGTCGATGGTCGGCGGCTCGGGCCGCGCCGCGCGCCAGCCGCCATAGGCCGCGCGGGCGAGGCGGCTCATCATCGCGAACGCGGCGCGCTCCGCGGCGTCATAGGCCTGCGGATAGTGACCGCCGCGATAGGAGCCGCGCAGCACCTTGGGAACCGGCACCAGCCCCGGCACGGCCACCAGACCAGCAATCTCCCCGGCGGCGGCAAGCACCTCCGGCGTCGCCACCACGGAGACAAAGACCGGGAAGCCCGCATGGTGCAGCAGCGCCAGATTGCGGTTGAACACATCGAGCCCGCGCCGCCGCGTCCGCTCGTCCGGGTGCAGACCGGCATTGATGAAGCTGACCCGCGCGGGATCAATCCGCCGCACGAAATCCGCAAGCGACTTTTGGGTCAGGTTGCTGTTGAGCGAGATGAAATGGTGCCGGGTGAGCGCGGCGCAGAGATCCACGAAATCGGGATAGGCCGAGGGCTCACCGCCGGTCAGGTGCAGGAGCCAGGTGCGGCCCGTGCCGGAAAAAGCGCCGGCCCATTCGTCCGGGCTGGCGTGGCGCACCGTCTTCTCCCCCAGGACCTGATCGGGGAAGAAGCAGTAGTCGCACCTGTAGTTGCAGGTATTGAGGAGCTGCCAGTCCGCTTCGATATCGTAGCGCATGACCGGCCGCTCCGGAGCCTGGGGACTATTCCCCATGGCACCCATCCGGCGCGGGGCTGGCAAGCACCACGCCGGATCGGGTCTGGCCTCAGGCCGCCTCGGCTTCCGCGGCGGCAGCGGTGCGGGCGTGGTCGGCGGCGCCCTTGGCGTCCACGTCGCGGTCAACGAACTCGATCACCGCAACGGCGGTGTTGTCGCCATAGCGGAAGCCGGCCTTGATGATGCGCGTGTATCCACCCGGACGCTCCTTGTAGCGGGGGGCGAGCACGTCGAAGAGCTTCTTGACCACGGCCTGGTCCTTCAGCTCCGCGATCGCCTGGCGGCGAGCGTGCAGGTCGCCGCGGCGGGCGAGGGTCACCAGCTTCTCCACCACCGGGCGAAGGTCCTTCGCCTTGGGCAGGGTGGTCACGATCTGCTCGTGGGTGATGAGGGCGCCCGCGAGGTTGGAGAACATCGCCTTGCGATGCTCCCAGGTGCGGTTGAACTTGCGGTGTACCTTGCCGTGACGCATGACGGCGAACTCCTGAAAGATGGCGGCGGACGAGCCGGCGACGGGTGGCGCGGCTCGGGCCGCTTAAAGGGTTCGGAGCGGCGCGGGCCGCCCTTCGGTTCGGATCAGTAGTGCTCCTCGAAGCGCTTCGCCAGCTCTTCGATGTTCTCGGGCGGCCAGCCGGGCACTTCCATGCCCAGGTGCAGGCCGAGGGAGGCGAGCACTTCCTTGATCTCGTTGAGCGACTTCCTGCCGAAGTTCGGCGTGCGGAGCATCTCCGTCTCGCTCTTCTGGATCAGGTCGCCGATATAGACGATGTTGTCGTTCTTCAGGCAGTTCGCCGAGCGGACCGACAGCTCCAGCTCGTCCACCTTCTTCAGCAGCGCCGGAGAGAACGGCAGCGTCTGGATCGCGGTGGTCTCGCTCTCGCGCTTGGGCTCCTCGAAATTGACGAAGATCTCCAGCTGGTCCTGCAGGATGCGCGCGGCATAAGCGAGCGCGTCCTCGGCCGTGATCGAGCCGTTGGTCTCGATCTGCATGGTCAGCTTGTCATAGTCGAGGATCTGGCCCTCACGGGTGTTCTCGACCTTGTAGGAAACCTTGCGCACGGGCGAGTAGAGGCTGTCGATCGGAATCAGTCCGATCGGCGCGTCCTCGGGCCGGTTGCGGTCCGCGGCCACATAGCCCTTGCCCGTGTCCACCGTGAACTCGATGCGCAGCTCCGCGCCCTCGTCGAGGGTGCAGATGGGCAGGTTCGGGTTCAGGATGGCCACGTCGCCCACGGTCTGGATGTCACCCGCCACGAGCACGCCCGGGCCGGTCTTCTTCGCCACCATGCGCTTGGGGCCGTCGCCCTGCATGCGGATGGCGACATCCTTCACGTTGAGGATGATGTCGGTGACATCCTCACGCACGCCGGGGATGGACGAGAACTCGTGCAGCACGCCGTCGATGTGGATCGAGGTCACCGCCGCGCCCTGGAGCGACGACAGCAGGATGCGGCGCAGGGCATTGCCCAGCGTCATGCCGAAGCCACGCTCCAGCGGCTCGGCGATCACGGTCGCGAAGCGCTTGGGATCGTGACCGGGATTGACCTGCAGCTTCTCGGGCTTGATCAGCTCTTGCCAGTTCTTCTGAATCACTTGCTTCACCTTGCTTTCTCGCCGGGCCACGGCAGCTGCCGGGGTCTAGTGCCTCAACCGGAGGCCGGGCCCGTCCCGATCGGGGAGGAGAAACCGGGCAGACGATCCGCGAGGATTGGACACCCCGCGGCGAAACGAAGAGCGGATCAGACCCGGCGGCGCTTGCGCGGACGGCAGCCGTTGTGCGGGATCGGCGTCACGTCGCGGATCGAGGTGACGAGAAAGCCCGCCGCCTGCAGCGCGCGCAGCGCGGATTCACGTCCCGAGCCGGGGCCGCAGACTTCCACCTCGAGGGTGCGCATGCCGTGCTCGGCGGCCTTGCGGGCCGCGTCCTCGGCCGCCACCTGCGCGGCATACGGGGTGGACTTGCGCGAGCCCTTGAAACCCATGGCGCCGGCCGAGGACCAGGAGATGGTGTTGCCCTGGGCATCGGTGATGGTGATCATGGTGTTGTTGAACGAGGCGTTCACATGCGCCACGCCCGAGGCGATGTTCTTGCGCTCGCGGCGCTTAACGCGGGTAGCTTCCTTGGCCATTCTACTTCTGATCCTTCAGGCGCGCCCGTAGCTCCAGGCGCTCGGGATGGCCCTTGCGGGGGCCGGACAACGGACGAGGCCGGCAAGGCCGGCCTCTCCTTTCAACGGGTCTTGCGACCGATCACTTCTTCTTGCCCGCGATGGGCTTCGCCGGACCCTTGCGGGTGCGGGCATTGGTGTGGGTGCGCTGGCCGCGCACCGGCAGGCCGCGACGATGGCGCAGGCCGCGATAGCAGCCGAGGTCCATCAGCCGCTTGATGTTCATGGCCACTTCGCGGCGCAGATCGCCTTCCACGATGTAGTCGCGGTCGATGGTCTCGCGGATCTGCAGCACTTCCTGGTCGGTGAGCTGGTTCACGCGGCGCTCGGCGGGAATGCCCACCTTCTCCACGATCTCCTCGGCCTTCTTGGCGCCGATGCCGTGGATGTACTGGAGCGCGATGACCACGCGCTTGTTGGTCGGAATGTTAACGCCTGCGATACGAGCCACTGCTCTCTCCATGTGACGCCGGCGGGCCTTGCGGCGCACGCTGGCGGGATGATCCCCGCGTCCGGTGGAGGCCGGCCCCTGCGAGGAAAAAGGAAACGCACCGGATACGACAAAACTGCCGCCCGTTCCGACCCTTCCGGGCGGACCGAACGGCACCAATTCCGAAGCGAGGGAGTGCCCATAGCGGAAAATTAAAGAAGGGTCAAGGCAGATGAGTTCTTCACCGCCTCCCCAACGCATGAAGCTGCTCCGCCGCTTCCGGAGAGGGAAGGTGGCCTCCGAAGGAGCCGCCCCCGGCCCTCACGCCGCTTCGGCCAGCACCCCGTCGATGGCGGCGGTGACCTGATCGATGGGCGCCATGCCGTCGATCTGCTTCAGCTGGCCCCGTGCGCTGTAGTAGGGCGCAACCACCGCTGTGTCGCGGTTGTAGGCCTCCAGACGACTCTTGAAGACCACAGGATCATCATCCTTGCGCACCGCTTCACCCTTCGCCTGGGCCTCGGCGGCGCGGTTGAGAATGCGGGCGACCAGCTTCTCCTGGTCCACCACCAGCTCGATCACCGCATCGAGCTTCATGCCCTTGTCAGCGAGGAGGCGGTCAAGGGCCTCGGCCTGCGCCACCGTGCGCGGAAAGCCGTCGAGGATGAAGCCGTTCTTCGCGTCCGGCGAATCGAGACGCTCGGCAATGATGCCGATCACGATCTCGTCGGAGACGAGGCCGCCCGCGTCCATGACCGCCTTCGCCTTCAGGCCCACCGGCGTGCCAGCGGCCACGGCGGCGCGCAGCATGTCCCCGGTCGAGAGCTGGACGATCCCATGACGGGCGACCAGCCTTTGCGCCTGGGTTCCCTTGCCCGCCCCGGGCGGCCCGAGCAGCACCAGCCTCATGTTATCTTCTCCTCCCTCCGCGCAGCTTGGCCTTCTTGACCAGTCCTTCGTACTGGTGGGCCAACAGATGCCCCTGGATCTGGGACACAGTGTCCATGGTCACGCTGACCACGATCAGCAGCGATGTCCCTCCGAAATAGAACGGAAGCGAGGCGTAGGAAATCAGCAGTTCGGGGAAGAGGCAAACCGCCGCAATGTAGGCCGCCCCCACCACCGTGATGCGCGTGAGCACATAATCGATGTACTCGGCGGTCCGCTCGCCCGGCCGGATGCCGGGGATGAAGCCGCCGTGCTTCTTCAGATTGTCCGCCGTCTCCACCGGATTGAACACGATCGCGGTGTAGAAGAAGCAGAAAAACACGATCAGCAGCACATAGAGCACCATGTACGCCGGACGACCGTGGCCGATATGGGTCGTGATCGTCTGCAGCCATTCCGGGCCCGAACCCTGCATGAAGCTGGCGATGGTGGTCGGGATCAGCAGCAGGGAAGAGGCGAAGATCGGCGGGATGACGCCCGAGGTGTTCAGCTTCAGCGGCAGGTGCGAGGACTGGCCCTCATAGATGCGGTTGCCCACCTGGCGCTTGGGATACTGGATCAGCAGCCGGCGCTGGGCGCGCTCCATGAACACGATGAAGGCGATGACCACCACCGCCATGACCAGCGCGGCGAGAATCACCACCGTGGAGATGGCGCCCTCGCGGCCGAGCTGGAGGGTGCGCACGAACGCGCCCGGCAGTTCCGCGACGATGCCGCCGAAGATGATCAGCGAGGTGCCGTTGCCGATGCCGCGCGAGGTGATCTGCTCGCCCAGCCACATGAGGAACATGGTGCCGCCGGTGAGCGTGATCACGGTGGTGATTCGGAAGAACCAGCCGGGATCGGCCACCACGCTGCCGGAACCTTCCAGGCCCACAGCGATGCCGTAGGCCTGGAACACGGCCAGGACCACGGTGAGGTAGCGGGTATATTGGTTGAGCTGCTTGCGGCCGGCCTCGCCTTCCTTCTTCAGCGCCTCCAGCGTCGGCGAGACGCTGGTGAGCAGCTGGATGATGATGGAGGCCGAGATGTACGGCATGATGTTCAGGGCGAAGATGGCCATGCGCTCCACGGCGCCGCCCGAGAACATGTTGAAGAGGCCGATGATCCCCTGCTGCGCGTTCTTGAACACGTCGGCCAGGGCGTCCGGATTGATGCCGGGCATGGGGATGTAGGTGCCGAGCCGGTAGACGATCAGCGCACCGAGGGTGAACCAGATGCGCTTCTTCAGCTCCTCGGCCTTGCCGAGGGCACCGAAATTGAGGTTCGCCGCGAGTTGTTCCGCCGCCGAGACCATGCCTTGCTCCGCTGGACGCCGCCCGTTTTGGGGCAGCCCTTATATGAGGGCGCGATTCGCGGGTGCCTAGTGCGCGGATCCGGTCAAAGCGGATCGACAGGCGTTTTCTTGCCGATGGTTCGGGACCTCAACCGCGGCCGAGCCAGGACGCATCCGCGTCCACCCCGCCCCGGGCCGAAGGTCCTTCCCGCATCCGGCGGCACCGGAGCATCGCCCGGAAATGCAGATACCCGGCCTTGGGCCGGGTTGCTAGAGCGCGATCCGAGCAAATTGAAACAATTTGCCCGGTGAATCGCCCTCTAAATTCAAGAAAGAGAACGCGTTGTCCGATCAGCTTGCGATGCAAGCCGATCGGCGCGTGCTCTAGAGCCGGATCGTCAGGTTGAGACAACCTGCAGGCAAATCCGTCCCGAAACGCGAAATCGCGGGAGCACCGAGGCGAGACGACGCACCCGGATCCTCAAGCGAAAAAACGGCCGGGCGCGCCCGGCCGCTCTATTCAAACCGACGCGGCCGGACCATGCCGGCCGCCGGATCACTCCGCCTCGGCAGCGGCCGGAGCCGCCAGAACCGTCACGGAGCCGCCGGCCTTCTCCACCGCGGCGACGGCGGACTTGGTGGCATAGGCCACTTCCAGCGTCACCTTGGCGGACAGTTCGCCCGAGCCGAGCACACGGACGCCGTCCTTGGCCCGGCGCAGCACGCCGGCCGCGACCAGCGCCGCCTCGGTCACCGGCTGGCCGGCATCGAGCCTGCCGGCCTCGACGGCCGCCTGGATCTTGCCCAGGGAGACCTCGTTGTAGTCGAGGCGGAAGATGTTGTGGAAGCCACGCTTCGGCAGACGCCGATGCAGCGGCATCTGGCCACCCTCGAACCCCTTGATGGCGACGCCGGTGCGGGCCTTCTGACCCTTGACGCCGCGCCCGGCGGTCTTGCCCTTGCCGGAGCCAATGCCCCGGCCAACCCGCATGCGCTTCTTGCGGGCGCCGGGATTGTCCCTGATTTCGTCGAGATTCATGTCCCGCTCCTCACTCGACCACGCGGACGAGGTGGGCGACCTTCGCGATCATGCCGCGCACGGCCGGGGTATCCTTGAGGGTGGAGCGGCGGTGCCGCTTGTTCAGCCCGAGCCCGACCAGGGTTGCTTCCTGGTCGAACGGGCGGCGGATCGGCGAGCCGATCTGCTCCACGGTGACTGTCTTGTCGCTCATGATGGCGCGCTCCTAATCCGACGCTCAGTCCGTCGCTTCCGCGTCTTCGACGCGGCGGCGGGACTGGAGCTGCGACACCTTGATGCCGCGACGGGCCGCGACCGAGCGCGGGCTGTCCTGGTTCTTGAGGGCGTCGAACGTGGCGCGCACCATGTTGTAGGGGTTGGAAGACCCGAAGGACTTCGCCACCACATCGTGCATGCCGAGGGTCTCGAACACCGCGCGCATCGGGCCACCGGCGATGATGCCGGTACCCGCCGGGGCGGCGCGCAGGATCACCTTGCCGGCGCCGTGGTGACCATGCACGTCGTGGTGCAGGGTCCGACCTTCGCGCAGCGGCACGCGGATGAGCGCACGCTTGGCGCTCTCCGTGGCCTTGCGGATGGCCTCCGGCACCTCGCGGGCCTTGCCATGGCCGAAGCCGACGCGGCCCTTCTGGTCACCCACCACCACCAGAGCGGCGAAGCCGAAGCGCCGGCCGCCCTTCACCACCTTCGCGACACGGTTGATGTGGACCAGCTTGTCCACGAACGTGTTGTCGCGATCCTCGCGCTCTCCGCGCTGCTCCCGTTCACGGGCCATAGTCGCTCGTCCTTCGCGTCAGAACTGAAGGCCGCCTTCGCGGGCGCCCTCAGCGAGCGCCTTGACGCGCCCGTGAAAAATATATGCGCCACGGTCGAAGACGACCGCGGTCACGCCCTTCGCCAGCGCCCGCTCGGCCACCAGCTTGCCAATGGTCTTGGCCGCCTCGGTGTCCGCACCGGTCTTGAGGGACCCGCGCAGGTCCTTCTCAAGGCTGGACGCGGCGGCGAGGGTCTCGCCGTTCGCGTCGTCGATGACCTGCGCATAGATGTGCTGCGAGGTCCGGTGCACCGAAAGGCGCGGACGTCCGTTCGCAGCGACGCGAATCGCACGGCGCACCTTGGCCTTGCGGCGCGCCAGCGCCTCCAAATCCTTAGCCATGGTTCGCCTCCGTTACTTCTTCTTACCTTCCTTGCGGAAGATGAATTCACCGGCGTACTTGACGCCCTTGCCCTTGTAGGGCTCGGGGCCACGGAACTCGCGGATCTCCGCCGCCACCTGGCCGACCTTCTGGCGGTCGATGCCGGAGATGACCACCTCGGTGGGCTTGGGCGTGACGATCTGGATCCCGTCCGGGATCGGGTAGATCACGTCGTGGCTGTAGCCCAGCGACAGGTTCAGGTTCTTGCCCTGCACCGCCGCCTTGTAGCCGACGCCCGTGATCTCGAGCTTCTTCTCGAAGCCCTTGGTCACGCCTTCCACCAGGTTCGCCACCAGGGTGCGGGACATGCCCCACATGGCCTTGTGACGGGTGGTCTCACCGTTCATGGACACCTTGAGCTCGGAGCCTTCGATCTTGGCCACGATCTCTTCCACGAGGGTCACTTCAAGGGCGCCCTTGGGGCCCTTCACCTTCACCGTCTGTCCGTCCAGGCTGGCGGTCACGCCAGCGGGGATGGCGACGGGCAGCTTGCCGATCTTCGACATGTCGTCCTCCGTCGCGTCAGAACACGGTGAAGAGCACTTCGCCGCCGACGTTCTTGTCGCGGGCGTCGTGATCCGCCATCACGCCCTGGGGCGTGGAGACGACCGCGATGCCGAGACCGTTGGCGACTCGGGGCAGGTTCTTGACCGACGCATACACGCGCCGGCCGGGCTTCGACACGCGGGCGATCTCGCGGATCACCGGCACGCCGTCGAAATACTTGAGCTCGATCTCGAACTCGGTGCGGCCATTGCCGTGGTCGGTCTGGGTGTAGCCGCGGATGTAGCCCTCGGTGCGCAACACCTCGAGCACGCTCGCACGCAGGCGGGAGCCGGGCGTGGAGGTCTTGTCCTTGCGGCGCATCTGGGCGTTGCGGATGCGGGTGATCAGATCGCCGATGGGATCAGTGACAGCCATCGTTCCCTCCTCACCAGCTCGACTTCACGAGGCCAGGAACCATGCCCTGGTTGCCCAGCTCGCGCAGCGCCACGCGGCTCATCTTGAGCTTGCGGTAGAAGGCGCGCGGACGGCCCGTCACCTCGCAGCGGTTGCGGATGCGAATCTTCGCGCCGTTGCGCGGCATCTCCGCCAGCTTGAGGGTCGCCTGGAAGCGCTCCTCGATGGGCAGGGTCTTGTCATTCACGATCGCCTTCAGACGCGCGCGCTTCGCCGCATGGCCCGTGGCCAGCTTGCGGCGGCGCTCGTTCGTCTCGATCGCGCTCTTCTTCGCCATCTCTTGCTCCTGTTCTCCGCGTCTGAGGAGGCTGAAGCCCCTCACGGCCGGAAAATCACTCGGTCTCTCAGGCTCTGGCCTTCCACCGCGGGGGAGAAAGGCCCGGACGCTCCGCTCGCGCGAAGCGCCCCTTCTAGTCGATCACTGGCGGAAGGGGAAGTTGAACGCCTTCAGCAGGGCGCGGGCTTCCTCGTCCGTCTTGGCGCTGGTGCACACGATGATGTCCATGCCCCAGATCTGCTCGACGCGGTCGTAATTGATCTCGGGGAACACGATGTGCTCCTTGATGCCCATGGCATAGTTGCCACGGCCGTCGAAGCTCTTCGGGTTCAGGCCGCGGAAGTCCCGCACGCGGGGCAGCGCCATCGTCACGAGCCGGTCGAGGAACTCATACATGCGGACCTTGCGAAGGGTGACCTTCGCGCCCACAGGCTGGTTCTCGCGCAGCTTGAAGTTCGAGATCGCCTTGCGGGCCCGGGTGAGCACCGGCTTCTGGCCGGCGATCTGCGCCAGGTCGGCGGCGGCGGTCGTCGCCTTCTTGGTGTCGGCAGTCGCCTCGCCAACGCCCATGTTGATGACGATCTTCTCGATCGTCGGCACTTCCATGGGGTTCTTGTAGCCGAACTGCTCGATCATCTTCGGCCGCACCACCTCGTCATAGTAGGTGCGCAGCTTCGGGGTGTAAGTCGCCTCAGCCATCGATCCTCTCCCCGGAACGCTTGGCCACGCGGACCTTGGTCCCGTCTTCCAGCACCTGGAAGCCGACGCGGGTCGGCTTGCCGTCCTTGGGGTCGGCGACGGCGACGTTCGACAGCTGGATGGGAGCCTCCTTGGAGATGATCCCGCCCTCCTGGTTCGCCGTCTGGCGCTGGTGACGCTTCACGATATTGACGCCGCGGACGAGCGCGCGCTCCTCCTTCGGCATCACCTGGAGAACCTCGCCGGTGCGGCCCTTGTCGCGGCCGGTGAGGACGACGACCTTGTCGCCCTTCTTGATCTTCGCGGCCATCACAGCACCTCCGGCGCCAGCGAGATGATCTTCATGTGGTTCTTCGAGCGCAGCTCGCGCGGAACCGGTCCGAAGATACGGGTCCCAACCGGCTCCTTGTTGTTGTTGATCAGCACGGCCGCGTTGCGGTCGAAGCGGATCACCGAGCCGTCGACGCGACGAATGTCCTTGGCGGTGCGAACCACCACGGCCTTCATCACGTCGCCCTTCTTCACGCGGCCACGCGGGATCGCTTCCTTGACCGACACCACGATGATGTCGCCCACATGGGCGTACTTCCGCTTGGAGCCGCCAAGCACCTTGATGCACATGACGCGACGCGCGCCGGAATTGTCCGCCACGTCGAGATTGGTCTGCATCTGGATCATGACGCACCTGTTCTCGTCATACGGCGCCGCCGGCGCGCCGGCATTGCCTGAACCCTTGTTTACCGTGGCCGCTCATCGGAACACGGCGTTGCCGCGGTGCGGTCTCCACTCGGTCTCTCATCGAGCCGACGGACCCGGCACCGGAGCCTTCCCCGTCCGGACGATCCATCCGGACGGAAAATCTTCTATCAGACCTCGGCCCGCTTTTCGCCCTGGACCACGATCCAGTTCTTGAGCTTGGAGATCGGCCGATGCTCCTCGATCCACACCGTATCCCCCACCTTCCAGGCATTGGCCTCGTCGTGGGCGTGATACTTCTTGGACCGGCGCACGGTCTTCTTCAGCAGCGGATGGGTGAAGCGACGCTCCACCCGGACCACCACGGTCTTGTCGGTCTTGTCGCTCACCACGACGCCCTGGAGCACGCGCTTCGGCATCGCTTCCTCACTTCGCCTTCTGGACCGGCACGCCGGTCCGCTTGTCGGTCTGCACGGTCTTGATCCGCGCGATGTCGCGGCGGATCTGCTTGGACCGCGCGGTGTTCTCCAGCTGACCCGTCGCCTTCTGGAAGCGCAGGTTGAACTGTTCCTTCTTCAGCTTCAGCAGCTCATCGGCGAGCTGATCGGGGCTGAGGGCCCGAACGTCCTCGGCTTTCATGAGCCTCTCCTCACTCGGCGATGCGCTGGATGAAGCGCGTCTTGATGGGCAGCTTGGCCGCCGCGAGGGTCAGCGCCTCGCGGGCCACCTCGACGCTCACCCCGTCGATCTCGAACATGATGCGCCCGGGCTTGACGCGGGCGGCCCAGTATTCGGGAGCGCCCTTGCCCTTACCCATACGCACTTCGGTGGGCTTGGCGGACACGGGCACATCCGGGAACACCCGGATCCACACGCGGCCGGCGCGCTTCATGTGACGGGTCAGCGCGCGACGGGCCGCCTCGATCTGGCGGGCGGTGACACGCTCCGGCTCGACGGCCTTGAGGCCGAACTCGCCGAAGTTCAATTCCGTGCCGCCCTTGGCGACGCCGTGGATGCGTCCCTTGAACTGCTTGCGGAACTTGGTGCGCTTGGGTTGCAGCATGGCTTAATCGCCTTCTCTCTCGGCTGCCGTCAGGCGTGACCGCGATCGCGGTCGCCGCGGTCACGATCACCACGCTCACGATCACCACGCTCGCGCCGCTGGGGACGCGAGGAGGGACCGGCTTCCTGCTCGGCCTGGCGCTTGTCCTGCGCCATGGGATCGTGCTCCAGGATCTCGCCCTTGAAGATCCACACCTTCACGCCGCACGTCCCGTAGGTCGTGAAGGCGGTGGCGGTGCCGTAGTCCACGTCCGCACGCAGGGTGTGCAGCGGCACGCGGCCTTCACGGTACCATTCGAGGCGCGCGATCTCGGCGCCGCCGAGACGGCCCGAGCAATTGATACGGATGCCTTCGGCACCCAGACGCATGGCCGACTGTACCGCGCGCTTCATGGCCCGGCGGAACGCCACGCGGCGCTCAAGCTGCTGGGCGATGGATTCGGCGACGAGACGGGCGTCGATCTCGGGCTTGCGGATCTCGACGATGTTGATGAAGACTTCCGAGCTGGTCATCTCGGAAACCTTCTTGCGCAGCTTGTCGATGTCCGCGCCCTTCTTGCCGATGACCACGCCCGGACGCGCCGAGTAGATGGTCACGCGGCACTTCTTGTGCGGACGCTCGATCACCACCTTGGACACCGCGGCCTGCTTGAGCTGCTTCATCAGCATCTCGCGGATCCGGATGTCCTCGTGCAGGAGCTTGCCGTACTCGCCCTTGTTGGCGAACCAGCGCGAGTCCCACGTGCGGTTGATGCCGAGCCGGAGCCCGACCGGATTGACCTTCTGACCCATCAGGCCCGCTCCTCGACTTCCCGCACCACGATGGTGATGTGGGAGAAGGGCTTCTCGATGCGCGAGGCGCGACCGCGCGCCCGCGGCGAGAACCGCTTCATCACCAGACCCTTGCCCACGTGCGCCTCAGCGACGATCAGATCGTCCACGTCGAGCTCGTGGTTGTTCTCGGCATTGGCGATCGCGCTCTCGAGGCACTTCTTCACGTCGCGGGCGATCCGCTTGTGAGAAAACTCGAGATCGGCGAGCGCCGTGGCTACCTTCTTGCCGCGGATCAGGCCCGCGACCAGGTTCAGCTTCTGCGGCGAGATGCGCAGATTGCGCGCCACCGCCTTGGCTTCGTTGTCCGCGAGCGCGCGGGGCTTTGCCTGCTTACCCATGACCAATCACCGCCGCTTCGACTTCTTGTCGGCCGCGTGCCCGTAATAGGTACGGGTCGGCGCGAACTCGCCGAACTTGTGGCCGATCATTTCCTCGGAGACGCTCACGGGCACGTGCTTCTGCCCGTTATAGACGCCGAAGGTTAAGCCCACGAATTGGGGCAGAATGGTGGAGCGCCGGCTCCAGATCTTGATGACGTCCCGGCGACCCGAACCCGAAGCGGCCTCCGCCTTCTTCAGGATGTAGCCGTCGACGAACGGGCCCTTCCAAACAGACCGAGTCATGTCTCAGGCCCTCACTTCTTGCGCTTGTGGCGGCTGGACACGATGAACTTGTCCGTCGCCTTGTTGTTGCGGGTCTTCTTGCCCTTGGTGGGGAAGCCCCAGGGGGTGACCGGGTTACGGCCGCCGGAGGTGCGGCCTTCGCCGCCGCCGTGCGGGTGGTCCACCGGGTTCATGGTCACGCCGCGGTTATGCGGACGCTGGCCCAGCCACCGGCTGCGCCCGGCCTTGCCGAGCGAGATGTTCATGTGATCGGGGTTGGAGACCGCGCCCACGGTGGCATAGCAGCCGCCGTGCACGAGCCGCTGCTCGCCCGAATTGAGACGCACGATCACGTAGCCCTGGTCGCGGCCGACGATCTGCGCGTAGGTGCCGGCGGAGCGGGCGATCTGGCCGCCCTTCCCGATCTTCAGCTCCACATTGTGGACGATGGTGCCCACCGGCAGCGAGGACAAGGGACCGGCATTGCCGGGCTTCACGTCCACCTGCTCGCCGGCGATCACCTGGTCGCCCACCGCCAGGCGCTGCGGCGCCAGGATGTACGCCAGCTCGCCATCCTCATACTTGATGAGGGCGATGAAGGAGGTGCGGTTCGGATCGTACTCCAGCCGCTCCACCACGGCGGGAACACCGCGCTTGGTGCGCTTGAAGTCCACGAGGCGGTAGGTCTGCTTGTGACCGCCGCCGCGGAACCGCACGGTCACGCGACCGTTGTTGTTGCGCCCGCCCGAGGAGCTCTTGCCCTCGGTCAGGGTCTTCACCGGCTTGCCCTTGTAGAGGCCGGAGCGGTCCACGATCACGAGCTGGCGAAGGCTCGGCGTGACCGGCTTGAAATGCTTCAGCGCCATGGTCTTGTCCCGTTCCCCTCAGCTCTCAGAGGCCCGTGGTGATGTCGATCTTCTGGCCCTCTTCGAGGGTCACGACAGCCTTCTTGACGTCGCTCTGGACGCCCTTCCGGCCGCGGAAGATCTTCACCTTGCCCTTGCGGACCAGCGTATTCACGCTCTTCACCTTCACGTCGAAGAGCTTCTCCACGGCCTCCTTGATGGCAGGCTTCGTGGCGGTCTTGGCGACGTTGAAGACAACCTTGTTGTGCTCGCTCGCCGCCGTCGCCTTCTCGGTGATGACGGGGGAACGGATCACGTCGTAATGACGCGGCTCGATGGTGCGTTGCGGGCTCATTTGAAGCGCGCCTCCAGCGCGTCCACGGCGGCCTTGGTCAGGACCAGGGTGTCGCGGCGCAGGATGTCGTAGACGTTGATGCCCTGGATCGGGAGCACGTCCACATAGGGCAGGTTGCGCGCCGCGAGCGCCACATTCTGCTCCACCTGGGCACCGTCCACGATCAGGACCGATTCGAGACCCAGCTTGGCGAAGTGCTCCTTGAGCGCCTTCGTCTTGGGATCGTCAAGGGAGACCTTGTCGAGCACGATGATCTGCTCGGCCTTGGCCTTCGACGACAGGGCATGCCTCAGCGCGAGCGCACGCACCTTCTTCGGCAGGTCGATGGCATGGGAGCGCACGACCGGGCCGAAGGCGCGACCACCGCCGCGGAACTGCGGAGCGGAGGCGGCGCCGTGACGGGCGTTGCCGGTGCCCTTCTGCTTGTACATCTTCTTGGACGTGCGGTTGATTTCCGAACGGCCCTTGGTGCGGTGCGTGCCGGCCTGGCGGCGCGACAGCTGCCACGTCACGCAGCGGTGCAGGATGTCCGCCCGCGGCTCGAGACCGAAGATCTCGTCCGACAGGGTCACGGAGCCGGCCTCGATGCCGTCGAGCGTCTTGACGGTGATTTCCATCACGCGCCCTCCTCATTGACGGCTTCGGCGGCGGGAGCCGCTTCGGACCCGTTCAGCTTGAACGCGCCGGGCTTGGGAGCCTCGGCAGGCAGCTTCTTCTTCACCGCGTCGCGCACGGTGATCCAGCCGCCCGCATGGCCGGGAACGGCGCCTTCCACGGCGATAAGGCCGCGCTCGACGTCGGTCATGACGACCTTGAGGTTCTGGGTGGTGACGGTGACGTCACCCATGTGGCCCGGCATCTTCTTGTTCTTGAAGGTCTTGCCCGGGTCCTGACGGCCGCCGGTCGAACCGATCGAACGATGCGAGATGGACACGCCGTGGGTGGCGCGCAGACCACCGAAATTGTGGCGCTTCATGCCGCCGGCGAAGCCCTTGCCGATGGTGGTGCCGGTGACGTCCACATACTGGCCCACGACGAAGTGGTCAGCCGTGATCTCGGCGCCGACGGGGATCAGCGCCTCTTCCGGCACGCGGAATTCCGCAAGCTTGCGCTTGGGCTCCACCTGGGCGATGGCGAAGTGGCCGCGCTCGGCGCGGGTCACGTTCTTGGGCTTGCGACGGCCAGCACCGAGCTGGACCGCGACATAACCGTTCTTGTCGAGCGTACGGTGGGCAACCACCTGGCAGCTCTCAACTTTCAGCACAGTGACCGGCACGTGCTCACCGGCATCGGTGAAGATGCGGGTCATGCCGACCTTCTGGGCGATGACGCCTGACCGCATGGTCGTGTCTCCTCGCCTCACGTCAGAGCTTGATTTCGACGTCAACGCCAGCGGCGAGGTCGAGCTTCATCAGCGCGTCCACCGTCTGGGGAGTCGGATCGACGATATCAAGCAGCCGCTTGTGAGTACGCATCTCAAACTGCTCGCGCGACTTCTTGTCGATGTGCGGAGAGCGATTGACGGTGAACTTCTCGATCCGCGTCGGCAGCGGAATCGGGCCGCGCACCTGCGCACCCGTGCGCTTGGCCGTGGCGACGATCTCGCGCGTCGACGCATCGAGGATGCGGTGATCGAACGCCTTCAGGCGAATTCGAATGTTCTGGCCGTTCATGGCTCAAAGGCTCCGGGGAATGAAGGACGCGCGCGGTTCGCGGCGCGTCCCCGTTTCTTCTTGTCAGATCACTCGATGATGGAGGCGACGACGCCGGCGCCCACCGTGCGGCCACCCTCGCGGATGGCGAAGCGCAGCTTCTCTTCCATGGCGATCGGAACGATCAGCGCCACGTCCATGGACACGTTGTCGCC
>NZ_JAIVFN010000038.1 GCF_030015065.1 Xanthobacter autotrophicus
CTGCAGTCTCGTGGGCTCGGAGATCTGTATAAGAGACAGTCGGCGATCTCGGCGGGCTTTCGCGGCGGCAGCGGCGCAGGTCCCGGCGGAGGCGCGGGCGGAGGCGGCCCGGCACCGCCCGCGGTCTGCGGATCCGCCTTCTCGGGCGTGCCGGACCTGTCCTTCTGCGGGTCGGCACCGGCCTTGCCGGCATCGGGGGTGTCCGGCTTGCTGTTGTCCGGCTTGGCATTGTCCGGCTTGGCCGGATCAGATTTGGCCGGATCGGATTTGCCGCCGGCATTCTGCTGGCCGCCCCCTCCCCCGCCGGAGCCGCCTTTGTCCTTCTTGTCGTTCTTCTTGTCGTTCTTCTTCTCGTCGTCCTTCTTCTTGCGGGCGTCGAGGATGGCCTGAACCAGATCGCGGTTGAACTTCGCGTCGGCGTCGGCAGGGTCGGCCGCGAGCGCGGCGTCGTAGGCGGCGACGGCCTCCTCCAGCCGGTCGGCCCGGGCGAGCGCGTTGCCCCGATTGTAGTCGGCGCCCGCAATGGCGGCGTAGGCGGCAGCGGCGCCCGCATGGTCGCCCGCTTTATAGAGCGCGCCGGCCCGCCAGGCCGGGTCCTCGAAGCGCCGGGCGGCGGCGGCGTAGTCGCCCGCCGCGAAGGCGGCCGCGCCCTGCTGGTCGGGCCGCCACCACAGGTCGTCCCAGGTCCCGGCCAAGGCCGGCGGGGGCGCGGCAAGGGCGGGCAGCACCGCGAGAAGCAGCATGGCGATCCACCCCCGGCGGAAGGCGAGCGGCGCCAGCAGCACGGCGAGGAGCAGCACGAACGGCCCCATGTCGGCCCACACATCGGCCGTGAAGCCGTCCCGATCCACGGGCGGGGCCACGGCGGACGCGCTCGTGGGCGGCAGGGTGCTCTCCAGGTCGCTGTCGTCGGCGGTGAGGCGGGAGAACGTCCCGCGCCCCGCCACCGCAAGGGCGGAGAGGCCCGCCGCATCCACCGGCCCGGCCCCGTCCGCGCCGGTGGAACCCACGCCGATGACGTTGACCCTGAAGCCCGCCGCGGCTGCCGCTTTGGCCGCCGCCTGCGCCTTCGCGGGGGCGTCTCCCGCGCCATCCGCGAGGATGAGGATGCGCCCGGTGGAGGCGCCGGCGCCCTTGAGCAGTTCGACGGCCTTCTCGATGGCAAGGTCGGGGCGCGCCGGCCCGCCGCGCATCAGGCTGGTGGCGAGGTCCGGCAGCATCTGGCCCACCACGCGGGTGTCCTCGGTGAGCGGCGCGGCGGTGAAGGGAATGTCGGCGTAGATGACCAGCGCCACCTCGCCGCCCCGCATGCGCGACAGCACGTCGGCCACCTTGTAGCGGGCGGCGGCGAGCCGGGTGGGGCTGGCATCGCTCGCGCCCATGGACGGGGCGAGGCTGAGCACCACCACCACCGGATCGAGCCGCCCGCCCGCCGGCTGCGGCAGCTTCTCCCAGGCCGGCCCGGCCATGGCGACAACGGCCGCGATCCAGCCCGCCAGCAGCAGCAGGACCGGCCAGCGGCCGGCCTGCCGCCCGTCCGGCGCGGCCAGATGGGCGAGCAGGTGGGCATCCACCACCCGCGACCAGTCGTTCGAGCCCTGCTTGAGCCGGCGCCACAGCAGAGCCGCGAGCACGATGGCCGGCAGCAGCGCCAGCAGCCATTCGGGCCGCAGGAAGTGGACGCTCGCCGGCATCAGGCGGAGCCCTCCGCGCGCGCCCGTTTCGCGCCGCCCGCGCCCCGGCGCAGGGACGACGGCATCACCAGCAGGGCGCAGACGAGAAAGCTCGCCAGCAGCGCCGCGCCGAGGGGCCAGAAGAACAGGGCGACGGTGGGGCGCAGATACTGGGGGTCCCCCGCCACCGGTTCCAGACGGTCGATGTCGGCATAGATGCGGGCGAGGCCCTTGTCGTCGCGGGCGCGGAAATACTGGCCGCCGGTGAGCCCCGCGATCTTCTTCAGCGCGTCCTCGTCGAGGTCGGCGGAGGGGTTCATGGGCATGCCGGGCTGGATGTCGATGGCATAGCCGTCGGCGCCGACGCCGATGGTGTGGATGCGCACATTCTCCTTGGCGGCGATGGCCGCCGCCTCGATGGGATCGAGCACGCCGGAGGTGTTGGCGCCATCGGTGAGCAGGACGAGCACGCGATCCTTGCCCGGCCGGTCGCGCAGCGTCTTCACCGCAAGGCCGATGGCATCGCCTATGGAGGTGTTGCGCCCCGTCATGCCGATGGAGGCCTCGGCGAGGAGCTGGCGCACCACGTTGCGGTCGAGGGTGAGCGGTGCCTGCACATAGGCCCGCGTGCTGAACAGGATGAGACCGATCCGGTCGCCCGTGCGACGGGAGATGAAGTCGTCCGCCACCCCCTTGACCACCTGGAGCCGGCTCGCCGGCACCCCGGAGCGGGCGAGGTCCTGCTGCGCCATGGAGGCGGAGAGATCCACCGCCAGCATCATTTCCCGCCCCTCCACCGGGAGGGCGACGGGCGTGCCCACATAGACCGGCCGCGCGGCGGCGATCACCAGCAGGGTCCAGATGAAGGCGAGCGCGGCGAGCCTGAGCCGCCGCCAGCGCGGCCGTCCGGCGGTGACGAGGCCGGCCTGCACCAGCTCCGCGAAGAAGGGCAGGCGCAGCGCGCCGGCCCGCCGCTCCGGCGCGCGCGGCAGGACCAGCCGCACCAGAAGGGGCAGCGGCAGCAGCGCCAGCATGAGGGGCCATTGCAGCGTGATCATGCGCGCGCCCGGATCCAGCGCCGCACGGCGGCGGCGAAGGCCTTCGGCGCGATGTCGGCGTCCGGGGCCTCGCCCGGCGGAAAATAGGGCGCGCGGGCGAGGAAGGCCGCCTCGGGGACGCCGAAGCCCGCCTTGCCGGCCATGAGCACGCGCCTCCATGCCGCCTCGGTCACCACGGGCGCCCCATCCCCCGACTGGGCATGGACGAGGCGGCGCAGCACGCCGGACGCCGCGGCGGCGACGAATTGGGCATCCGGGGCGCCATCCCGGGCGCCGGCCCGGGCCAGCGTGGCCTCGAACTCCTTCAGGGCCTTGTAGGCCAGCGTCTGCCGCCACCGCCATTCGCGGATGGCGAGCACCACCCCCACCAGCAGGACCAGCCCCGCCAGCGCATACCAGCCGGGCGCCGGCGGCCAGAACGGCACGTCGGGCGGCAGGTGGATGTCGCGCAGGCCGGCGAGGGCTTCCTCCAGCGGGGGGGCGTCCGGCGCGCCCGGCGCCGTGGAGCCCGGCGTCAGGAAGTCCGGCGTCGAGAAATCGGGTTTCGGGGCTGCGGGCGTCGTCATGCAGAGGCGCGCCGCCCTGCCGACTGGAGCGGCCGCAGCCGCTCGGGATGCAGCACATCGGCCGGATCGGTGCCGGTCTCCAGATCGAGAAAGGTCATGCCCCGCTCGTGGCAGATCCGCTCGACGGCGTCATGCCGGGCGGCGAAGCGCCGGGCATAAGCGGCCCGCAGCGCCTCCCGCTCCGCATCGAGGCGCGCCACCGCCGCCCCGTCGGTGACCGGATAGAGGCCGGAGCCCGGCATCTGCGCCTCCAGCCGGTCGAACACGAACAGGCAGGTAACATGGTTCTCCACCGCCAGCCGCTCCACCTCGCGCGCCGCATGGGCATCGAGATCGGCGAAGTCGGTGACGAGGAAGACGAGGGTGCCGGGCCGCGCCAGCGCGCGCGTCCGTGCGATCGCTTCCGCCAGCGCAGGGCCGTCCTCCGGCGCCCCCGCCGGCTCCGCGGTGGCATCCGCGACGGCCCGCACGAAATTCAGGATCCGCCGGCGGCTGCGCTCGGGCCGGAAGGTGCCGACGCCCGACGGCGCCAGCACGACGCCGCCCACCCGGTCGCCGCCGGCGATGCCCACCCAGGCGAGGATGGCGGCCGCCTTCGCCGCCAGCACCGACTTGAAGCTGCCGCGCGTGCCGAAGCGCATGGGCGCGCGCGCATCGGCGAGGATCAGGACCGGGCGCTCGCGCTCCTCCTGGAACAGCTTGGTGTGGGTGCGCCCGGTGCGGGCGGTGACGCGCCAGTCGATGGTGCGCACGTCGTCGCCGGGATGGTAGGCACGCACCTCGTCGAATTCCATGCCGCGGCCGCGGAAGGACGAGCGGTGGCCACCAAACTGGTGGGTCCGCACCTTGCCGCCGGGCGCAAAGCCGCCGCCCCCGCGCGGGCGCGCCGCCACGAGTTCCGGCAGGCGGGCGACGACGCCCTTCAGCGGATCCTGTTCCGACATGGCTGTTCCCGACCTCAGCCCACCGGCACCCGGGCAATGAGGAGGTCGATGAAATCGTCGCTCGTCACCCCGTCCGCCTCGGCCTCGAAGGTCATGAGCACACGGTGGCGCAGCACCGGTTTCAGCACGGCCTGCACGTCCTCAGGCACCACATAGTTGCGCTTGCGGCGCCAGGCATGGGCGCGGGCGCAGCGGTCGAGGGAAATGGTGCCGCGCGGGCTGGCGCCGAAGCTGACCAGCCCTTCGAGGTCGGCGCCGTAGAGCTCGGGACGGCGGGTGGCCTGCACCATCTGGAGCAGGTATTCCTCCACCGGCTCCGCCATATGCACGGCGGCCACCTCGCGCCGGGCGGCGAACACCACCTCCTGCGGCAAAGGCGGGCCGAAATCCGGCGCCACCCCCCGCGCCTCCCCGCGCACCAGGCGCAGGATCTCGCGCTCGGCGTCGATGTCGGGGAAATCAATGCGCACATGCAGCAGGAAACGGTCGAGCTGGGCCTCGGGCAGGGGATAGGTGCCTTCCTGCTCGATGGGGTTCTGCGTCGCCATCACCATGAAGAGGTCGGGCAGGCGGTAGGTCACGCCGCCCACGGTCACCTGCCGCTCCGCCATGGCCTCCAGCAGGGCCGACTGGACCTTGGCCGGGGCGCGGTTGATCTCGTCAGCGAGGATGAAATTGTGGAATACCGGCCCCTTCTGGAACCGGAAGCTGCCATCCTCGGGCCGGTAGATGTCGGTGCCGGTGAGGTCGGAGGGCAGGAGATCCGGGGTGAACTGGATGCGCTGGTCGCTCAGGTCGATGGCCCGGGCCAAAGCCTTGATGGCCTTGGTCTTGGCGAGGCCCGGCGCGCCTTCCACCAGGAGATGACCGTCCGCCAGCACCGCGATGAGCAGCAGTTCCACGAAGTCCGGCTGGCCGAGGATGCAGGCATTCATGTAGGCGGCGAGATCGTCGAAAGCCCGCTCAAGCCCGGCGCGCTCCTGTCCGGCGCGCTCCGCCACGGGGGGCCGCGTCCGGGCCAAGGCGCCCTCCAGGAAACTGGCGTCACGGGTGGTCGTCATGAAAAATGGGTTCCGGTCTCGCGCTGGCTTTGCTTCCTTATATCGCCGCGACGGCGGATCGCACATTATCTCGCGTTCATTTTTCAGCCCTGCGGCGCGCCGGGGACGACATGCGGCACGTTTGCCGACCATTGTGGCGGAACCGGGCGGCGCAGACGGTTGAGCGCCGGGGCGACCCCCGCCAAGATGCGCGCACCAGCCCACGGGGCCGCGATCCTGCCCGCCGGCCCTTCCGGCCGCCGGGCCAGCGTCCCCCGCCCCGACACAGCGGAGAGTTGATCCCTTGTCCAGTCCATCCCTTGACGCGCGCCGCTCCGCCCCGGCGGTCGCGCGCAACCGCGAGCCCATCGCCGCCATGCTGGCGCCGCTCCTGCCGGCCTCCGGGCTGGTGCTGGAGATCGCCAGCGGCACCGGCGAGCATGCGGTGCATCTCGCCCGCAGGATGCCGCACCTCACCTGGCAGCCCTCCGACCCCTCGCCCGACGCGCGCGCCTCCATCGCCGCATGGACCGCCGCGGAGGGGCTCGGCAACGTGCGCCCGCCCCTCGCCCTGGACGCCGCCGCCGCGGACTGGCCGGTGGGGAAGGTGGACGCCGTGATGTGCGTCAACATGATCCACATCAGCCCGTGGGAGGCGACCGAAGGCCTCATGCGCGGCGCCGGTGCCCGCCTGCCGCCGGACGGCGTGTTGTTCGTCTACGGCGCCTTCCGGCAGGACGGCGTGCCCACCGCCCCCTCCAACGAGGCGTTCGACGCCGACCTGAAGCGGCAGGACCCGCGCTTCGGCCTGCGCAACCTCGCCGACGTGGCGGCCTGCGCGGCACGCAACGGCCTCGTCCTTGCCCGCGTGGCCGAGATGCCGGCCAACAATCTTTCGCTCGTCTTCCGCAAGGTGATGGTGGTTTCGCCCGGCGCGGGCCCTGTGCCATAGTCGGGCACCGGCCATGAGCGGAATCGGGTGAGCGGGACTCACCGCAATCTGCTATCAGGGCCGGGCCGGATCTTCCGCTCGATGCCCCTTCCGCTCGAGGACCTTTCATGGCGCGCGTCGTCGATCCTTTCATCAAGGTATCGTCCCCCCAGATCTTCCTGGTGCGGATGATCGTGTTCCTGGCCCTGTGCGCGGCGCTGGCCGCCGTGCTCCACCGCCAGATCGTCAGCGCCTTCCTCAACAATCCGGGCCTCAACGGCGTCATCTTCGGGGTGCTGGCCGTGGGCATCATCCTGGCCATCCGGCAGGTGGCGCGGCTGTTTCCGGAGGTGGACTGGGTGAATTCCTTCCGCCTGTCCGATCCGGGGCTGGCGGTGGCGCGCCCGCCCACTTTGCTCGCGCCCATGGCGGCGCTGCTGGGCGACCGGGTGGGGCGCATGTCCATTTCCCAGGTCACCATGCGCTCCATCCTCGATTCCATCGGCACCCGCCTCGACGAGAGCCGGGACATGGGGCGCTACCTCACCGGGCTTCTGGTGTTCCTCGGCCTGCTCGGCACCTTCTGGGGCCTTCTGGAGACCGTCTCCTCCATCGGCACGGTCATCGGCTCGCTGCAGGTGGGGCCGGATACCGGCTCCATCTTCGAGGACATGAAGAGCGGCCTTGCCGCCCCCCTCGGCGGCATGGGCACGGCGTTCTCGTCCTCCCTGTTCGGGCTTGCGGGCTCGCTGGTGCTCGGCTTCCTCGACCTCCAGGCAGGGCAGGCGCAGAACCGCTTCTATACCGACCTCGAGGACTGGCTCTCCACCACCGTGCGCGACCTCGACGACGCCCCGCGCGACCGCGCCTTCGGCTCCGAGGCGGCGCTGGCCCGCGTTTCGGCCACCGCCCCGCCGCCGGTCCCCTCCAGCCCGCCCCTCGCTTTGCCGCCGCCGCAGCCGGCCTTCGACACCGCGCCCCTGGTCTCGGCCATGGGCCGGCTGGAGAAGGCCATGGCGGAAGCCGGGTCCCAGCGGGTGACCACCGCCATGTCCCAGCTGGCCGAGAGCCTCCAGGGCCTCGTCACCCACATGCGCTCGGAACAGGCGCTGCTGAAGCAGATGGTCGAGGCCCAGGGCGCCCAGAACGAGGAGCTGAGGCGCCTGGTCCGGCGCTTCAATGACGAGACCGTCGGCAGCGGCAGAAGCTGAGCGGGAACGGGACCACGAGCGGGAGCTGAGCCATGGCCTTGAGCAGACGCGGCCGCGACCGCCACATCGACTACTGGCCCGGCTTCGTGGACGCCCTGTCCACCCTGCTGCTGGTGTTCATCTTCCTGTTGTCCGTCTTCATGCTCACCCAGTTCTTCCTGACCCAGGAAATGTCGGGCAAGGACAACGTGATGCAGCGCCTGCAGGCGCAGATCCGCCAGCTCACCGAGCTGCTCTCGCTGGAGCGCGCCACCGGCCAGACCGCGGACAGCGAGCTCGCCACCCTGCGCGCCTCGCTGGAAGCCACCGAAAGCGAGCGGGACCGCCTCAAGGGCCAGCTTTCCGCGGCCCCGGCCCCCGCCTCCGATACCGGCCGCGCCCAGGCCCTCGCCCGCGAGGTGGACCTCCAGAAGGACGTGGCCGCCCGCGCCATCGCCCAGATCGAGCTGCTCAACCAGCAGATCTCCGCCCTGCGCCGGCAGATGGCCGCGCTGGAAGAAGCCCTCAACGTGGCCGAGAAGCGGGATGCGGAGAGCCAGACCAAGATCACCGACCTCGGCCGCCGGCTCAACGTGGCGCTCGCCCAAAGGGTGCAGGAGCTGACGCGCTTCCGCTCGGAATTCTTCGGCCGGCTGCGCGAGATCCTCGGCAACCGGCCGGACGTGCGCGTGGTGGGCGACCGCTTCGTGTTCCAGTCGGAAGTCTTCTTCGACCGCGGCTCCGCCACCCTGCGCCCGGAGGCGCTGGCGGAGCTCGACAAGCTGACTGGCGCCATCCTCGAGCTGGAGAAGAGCATCCCGCCCGACATCTCCTGGGCGCTGCGCATCGACGGGCACACCGACAACCGGCCCATCACCACGCCCCAGTTCCCCTCCAACTGGGAATTGTCGGCGGCGCGGGCCATCGCGGTTGTCCAATACCTCATATCCTGGGGCGTGAGCCCGCAGCACCTGATCGCCGCCGGCTTCGGCGAATACCAGCCCATCGACACCGCCGCCACCGAGGACGCCCGCGCCCGCAACCGCCGCATCGAGCTGAAGCTGACGGAGCGGTGAGAGCGTTCGTCCTCCCGGCGGGTGCGGTCCTGCCGATGCGCCACAAGGTGTTAAGCGCCCGGCAACCGGTCTGCGGCACCGTGGATGCCCCGGACACGACGGTGCGGAGACGGATCGGCAAGCGGCCGTCCGGCCGCCATGAGACCAATGCGCAACACCCCGATGCCTTCCCCCATGCCCTACACCCTCGCGCCCGCTTTGCCCGCCCATCGCCCCGCCATGGCACAGCTGTGGGTGGAGAGCTGGGCGAGGACCCTGCCGGAGATCGACTTCGAGGCCCGCCGGCCGTGGCTGGAACGCCATCTCGACGACCTTGCGGCGGGCGGCGCTCTCATCCGGGTGGCGCTCGACCCTGATGGGGCGGTGGCGGGCTTCGTCGTGATCCATCCCGGCACGGGATACCTCGACCAGCTGGCCGTCGCCCCGCGCGTCTGGGGCCGGGGCGCAGCCGAGGCACTGATGGACGAGGCGCGGCGGATCTCCCCTGCCCTCGTCACCCTGGACGTGAACCAGGACAATCCGCGGGCGGTGCGCTTCTACGAGAAGATGGGCCTTGCCGTCGTGTCGGAGGGGGAGAACCCCATGTCTGGCCGCCGCACCTTCCGCATGGAATGGCGGCCCTGACCGGGACCCCGCCAGCCGATGTCGAACTGTCCCGAACCCCGCCGAACCTGCCGATATCGGGAGCGGTTCGGCGGCAAGATCACGCCGCCGCGTTGAACTGGAGCTGGGCGAGGCGGGCATAAAGTCCGCCCTTGGCCACCAGCTCCGCATGGGTGCCCTCGTCCACGATGCGACCCGCCTCCATGACGAGAATGCGGTCGGCCTCGAGCACGGTGGCGAGCCGGTGGGCGATGACGAGGGTGGTCCGCCCCTCCATGGAGCGCTCCAGCGCGGTCTGCACCAGGGTCTCGCTTTCCGCGTCCAGCGCGCTCGTCGCCTCGTCGAGCAGGAGGATGGGGGCGGCCCGCAGGATGGCGCGGGCGATGACGATGCGCTGGCGCTGGCCGCCGGAGAGCGTCACCCCCCGCTCGCCCACCACGGTATCCCAGCCCTGCGGCAGGCGCGCCACGAACTCGTCCACCGCCGCCGCCCGGCCGGCGGCCTCCACCTCGGCATCGGTGGCGTCGGGCCGCCCCAGCCGGATATTGGCGCGCACGGTGTCGGCGAAGATGGCAACCTCCTGCGGCACCAGCGCGATCTGCCGGCGCACGTCCACCGGATCGGCGGTGCCGATGTCGATCTCGTCCAGCAGGATGCGCCCGGCCTGCGGGTCGTAGAAGCGTTCCAGCAGCTGGAACACGGTGCTCTTGCCGGCGCCGGACGGCCCCACCAGCGCCACCCGCTCGCCGGGCCGCACGGTGAAGGAGACGGCGTGCAAGGCATTGTCCTCGCCCCGGGTGGGATAGGCGAAGGACACCTCGTCGAAGCGGATCGCGCCGGACAGGCGGGCCGGCAGCGTCACGGGCCGGTCCGGCGTGCGCACCTGGGGCTCCACCTTCAGCAGCTCGCCGATGCGCTCGGCGGCGCCGGCGGCGGCGGAGACCTCGCCCCAGGTCTCGGACAGATTGCCGAGGGAGGCCGCGGCCAGCACCGCATAGAGCACGAACTGGCCGAGCGCCCCCGAGCTCATGGTGCCCGCGAGCACCGACTGGGCGCCCGCCCACAGCACCGCGACGATGCTGGCGGTGATGAGGAAGATGGCGACGCCGGTAAGCCAGGCCCGCGCCCGCGTCGCGTCCCGCGCCGCGCCGAAGGCCTCCTCCACCGCCCCGTCGAAGCGCGCCCGCGCCGCGCCCTCCGCGCTGGACGACTGGAGCGCCCGCATGCCGTTCAGCGCCTCGGCGGCATAGGCCGAAGCGTCGGCGAGGGTGTCCTGGGCATGGCGGGTACGCCGGCGCACCTTGCGGCCGGACGCCACCAGCGGCAGCACGATGATGGGGATCGCCACCAGCACCAGGCCCGACAGGCGCGGGCTCGTCACCACCATCATGGCGATGCCGCCCACGCACAGCACCAGGTTGCGCAAGGCGGTGGAGGCGGACGCCCCGACCGCGGACTTCAGCTGCGTGGTGTCCGCCGTGAGGCGGGAGGTGAGCTCGCCGGAGCGGGCCGAATCGTAGAAGGCTCCGTCCAGCGTCACCAGCCGGGCAAACACGGCGCTGCGCAGATCCGAGACCACGCGCTCACCGAGAGTGGTAACCAGATAATAGCGCGCCGCCGAAGCGGCGGCCAGCACCGCCGCCACCGCCACCAGAACGGCGAAATAGCGCTCCACCAGGGCGGAATGGTCGGCGGCGAAGCCGAAATCAATCATGCGCCGCACCGCCAAAGGCAGCGCCAGCGTCGCCAGCGCAGCCACCAGGATGGCAACCAGCGCCGCCGCCACCCGGCCGCGATAGCGCGACAGGTAAGGGGCAAGTCCCTTGAGCGGCTTCAGGTTGGCCTTGCGGCGCCGCGCGGCGGCAACGTCGCCGCCGGCGGCGTTCTTGGGGGCAGGTGAGGTGTCGGCTTGTGTCAAGGCATGCACTCGGTTATAGACCCGCCACTTCCGTCAGGAACCGAAATTGACGCTGCCGGTCCCGGGAGGGCGTCGGCGTGGCGATAAAGGATTGAACCAATGAAGAGCGACATCCACCCCGATTACCACTTCATCAAGGTGGTGATGACGGACGGTTCCGAGTACACGACCCGGTCGACCTACGGCAAGGAGGGCGACACCCTTCAGCTCGACATCGACCCGCGCACCCATCCCGCGTGGACCGGCGGCACCCAGCAGCTGATGGACCGCGGCGGCCGCGTTTCCCGCTTCAAGAGCAAGTTCGGCGCCCTGCTCAAGGGCTGATCGCCGGCCCGCCGCGGCATCCGGCCCTGCGTATCTGCGTCGCAGGGCCTGACGTTGCGGCCTCGCCAGGCTGGCGCCGGAGCATGCCGCAGCGCGATGCCGTCAAGGGTGTTGCGCCGGCTTTCAGCTCGATTGCGTCACGCTCGATTGCGTCACGCTCGATTGCGTCACGCTCGATTGCGTCACGCTCGATTGCGTCACCAGACCAAGCCGCGGGCGGCCCTGCCGCCGTCGCGGCTTTCCGCGTTGCCGGCAGTGCCGGCCATGTCCCCGCCTGCCTCCTCCTGAAGCCGCGCGGCGAGCGCGCCGCAAAGGGTCGCGAGCTCCAGCGCCCCGATCCGGGCCGCCGCCGGCAGGCGTTCGACGAGCCCCCCCGGCAGGGCCAGGTCGAGCCGGGCCGCTTCGCGCCGGAACCGGTCCGGCTCCATGTCGCGGTCACCCAGCCTGTCGAGCATCAGCAGCGCCGAGGAGGCATCCATGACGAGGCGGCGCAAGGCGGCGACCGCGGCCTGGTCGAGCGGAGCCGCCGCAAGGCGCGCCTGAGCCGAGGCCAGCCGCTCCATGCCACGACTGAAGATGGAGGCCGATGCCGCCTCGTCCCTGTCCCGCACCGCCGCACTCCTCCGCAAGGGCGGGCATCAAGCGGAATGCCGGCCCGTGCGTAAAGGGGCGGCGGCCGAAAAGGCATGGGGATATCGGGCACGAGCCCAACAAGGCACCGGCCGGGGTGGGGGTCGGACCGCGCGGGACCCCGCCCAAAGAAGAGCCGCCTCGCGGCGGCTCCGAAGTCTGACAGGGAGAGTTGCCAGTTGTCCGGGAGGAAACCCGACGGACAAATACAGTATGGCAAGCAGGGATTAAGGCCGTCTTAACGCGTGGCCTTTAGAAACCCTGCCCCTTCCGCCGGAGCCCCTACAGCTTGAATGCGGCATTGGCTGCGGCGCGGGATGCCCGCTTGGCCTCGAGCGCCGCCTCCAGGCGCGCGATCTCCGCCCTGAGGTCGGCGATGCGCTGCTCGATCTCGTCCACGGACAGGCGCGAGATATCCGCTGCGACCAGCGGCTCGCGCGGCGGGGGCAAAGCGTCGTCGTCCATTGGCATCTTGCGCGCCCCTCCTTATTGTCGCCTCGCGCTTCCGGGCGGACTTCAGGTCCGGCCCCTATTTTGCCCGTCCCCGCTTCGGTTTAAAGAGGCCGCTCGCACGCGCCGTCCAACCTCTTGAAGAAAGCGGCTTCACCAGCCAGCCTGATCCAGGCCGGGGACCCCGTTCCCGTTCCACCCGTTCCCCTGCCCTCGTTTCAGGGCCTCCGCCTCAGGCGCCGCGCCGCCAGCCCCTTCGGAGCCGTCTTCATGTCGTCCGCCCCCCTCCCCGAAACCATGACCGCCATCCTCATCTCCGCGCCCGGCGGACCCGAGGTGCTCGTGCCCGGCACCCGGCCGGTGCCCGCCCCAGCCCCCGGCGAGGTATTGGTGAAGGTGGAGGCCGCGGGCATCAACCGGCCGGACGTGATGCAGCGCAAGGGCCTCTATCCGCCGCCGCCCGGCGCCTCCGACATTCCGGGCCTGGAGATCGCCGGCACGGTGGTCGCCCTCGGCGCGGGCGCGAGCCGCTTCCAGGTGGGCGACCGCGTCTGCGCGCTCGTCACCGGCGGCGGCTATGCCCAATATTGCACCACCCATGAAGCCACCGCTTTGCCCATCCCCGAGGGCCTCAGCGCCGCCGAGGCCGCAGCCCTGCCGGAAACCGCCTTCACCGTGTGGAGCAACATCTTCGAGCGCGGCCAGCTGAAGGCGGGCGAGACGCTGCTGCTGCACGGCGGGTCCAGCGGCATCGGCACCACGGCCATCCAGCTCGCCAAGGCCTTCGGCGCGCGGGTGGTGGTGACGGCGGGGTCGGACGAGAAATGCGCCGCCTGCCTGAAGCTGGGCGCGGACCTCGCGGTGAACTACCGCACCCAGGATTTCGTGGCGGAGGTGAAGAGCTTCACCGCCGGCAAGGGCGCCAACGTGATCCTCGACATGATCGGCGGCCCTTACATCCAGAAGAATTACGAGGCCGCCGCGCAGGACGGGCGCATCGTGCAGATCGCGTTCCAGCAGGGCGCCAAGGCCGAGGTGGACTTCATGCGCCTCATGCTGAAGCGCCTCACCCATACCGGCTCCACCCTGCGCTCGCGCCCGGTGGAGGAAAAGGCGGCGCTGGCCGCCGCCATCGTGGAGAAGGTGTTTCCGCTGATCGCGGCGGGCAAATACCGCCCGGTGATGGACGAGACCTTTCCCCTGGCGAACGCAGCCGCCGCCCATGCCCGCATGGATGCGAGCACCCATGTGGGCAAGATCGTCCTCACCGTGGACTGACGCGCGAGGACCGGCCGGGCCACAAGCCGCCCTCGCCACATTCCCGCCTCACCCTCCGGCGTGTCCGGAGGACCCGGCCGGCAACCACGGCTTGCGTGGACATCCGGACCCATGCCCCGGACGCGCCGGGGCATGACAGGCATGAGGGGCCGCAGAAACCCGCGGCGCGGATTGTCGTGCCTCAGGGGCGCCAGTCGCGGGGCGGGACGCCGGTGCGCTCGATGGTCTCGATGACCTCGCGCTGGCGGCGATCGGTGCGCTTCATGTGCACGGCGATGACCGCATGGGCCGACGGCACCAGGAACAGGAGCGGGAAGATCAGGCCGAGCAGGATGCACGGCACGATCATGACCAGATTGATGAGTGCCGAAATCGGCTGTCCGTTCACCAGCAGGCCGAGCGGCGGAAGCAGAGCGGCGAGAATGTAGACCATGGTCGCGTCAGGCCCTCCTTAAAGGCCTCGGCATCCATATGGTGTGGTTGCGCGTCCCTGCAAGGCATCGTGGCCCCTGGCGCCGGGGTGGTTGATCGCGGCCGGCGAAGCCCCTATTCGGAACCCCGGGCCCGACGCGCCGCTCTGCCCCCGAGGCGCGCCCCTACGGAAACGCTCATGCCGCGCCACGCGCTGCCGCCGCAGGTTCTCATTCCCCTCATCGTCGCCTGTGCGCTGTTCATGGAACAGGTGGATGCGACCGTCATCGCCACCTCCCTGCCCGCCATCGCCGCCGACCTGAAGGAAGATCCGGTGGCGCTCAAGCTGGCGCTCACCTCCTACCTGCTCTCCCTCGCCGTCTTCATCCCGGCCAGCGGCTGGGCGGCGGACCGCTACGGCGCACGCACGGTATTCCGATCCGCCATCGTGATCTTCACGGTGGGCTCGATCCTGTGCGGGCTGTCCACCTCGCTCGCCGACTTCGTGCTCTACCGCATCATCCAGGGCATGGGCGGGGCCATGATGGTGCCGGTGGGGCGGCTCGTCATCCTGCGCTCGGTACCGAAGACGGAGCTGGTCTCCGCGCTGGCCTGGCTCACCATTCCCGCGCTGCTGGGGCCGGTGCTCGGCCCCCCGCTGGGCGGCTTCATCACCACCTATTTCGACTGGCGGCTGATCTTCTTCATCAATGTGCCCATCGGCGTGCTGGGCGTGTTCCTCGCTACCCGCTTCATCGAGAATGTGCGGGAGGAGGACGTGCCGCCGCTGGATCTCAAGGGCCTCGTCCTCTCCGGCATCGGGCTCGCCGGCCTCGTTTTCGGCTTCGCCGTGCTCGGGCAGGAGCTGGTGCCGGTGTGGGCCGCCCTCACCGTTGCCGGCATCGGCGCCGCTGCGCTGTGGCTCTATGTGCGCCACGCCAGGGTCACGCCCCATGCGGTGCTCGACCTGAACCTCTTGCGGCATTCCTCGTTCCGCGCCGGCGTGGTGGGCGGCTCCCTGTTCCGGGTCGGCATCGGCGCCCTGCCCTTCCTGCTGCCGCTGATGCTCCAATTGTCCTTCGGCCTGTCGCCCTTCGTCTCCGGACTGCTCACGCTTGCCGCCTCGGCCGGCGCCCTGGTGATGAAATTCACCGCCGCCCCGCTGCTGCGGCGGCTCGGCTACAAGCGCGTGCTCCTCGCCAACGCCGTCGTCTGCGCCGGCTTCATCGCCGTGAACGCGGCCTTCACGCCGTTCACGCCCCATTGGATCATCGTAATGGTGCTGCTGGTGGGCGGCTTCCTGCGCTCGCTGCAGTTCACCGCGCTCAACGCCCTGAGCTATGCGCAGGTGGAGCCGCAGGAGATGAGCCGGGCCACCTCCTTCGCCAGCGTGGCGCAGCAGGTGTCGCTCTCGTGCGGGGTGGCGCTGGCCGGCTTCGTGCTGGAGACCCTGCGCGCCGGCCGGGGCGAAATGACGGTGACCCAGGGCGACTTCGCCGTCGCCTTCCTGGTGGTTGCCGTGGTGAGCGTGCTCAGCCTCGCCTTTTTCATCACCCTGCCGAAGGATGCCGGCGCGGAGCTGACCGGCCGCAAGCCCGACCTCGCCGACCCGCGCAGCGAGGTCAGTCCCGATCACTGATCCCGGGACACCTGTGCCTCGGCCGTCTCAGCGTCATCCGCCTGCGCCCGGTCCGCCTCGCCCCGGAAGCCCGTGGCCAGCACATAGAGCTCGGCCGAATCGGCGCGGCTCGCCGCCGGCTTCACATGGCGCACCTGCGCGAAGTCGCGCTTGAGGTCGGCCAGAAGCGTGGCTTCCATGCCCCCCTGGATCACCTTGGCAAGGAAGGTCCCGCCCGGCGCCAGCACCTGGCGGGCGAAATCCACCGCAAGCTCCACCAGGCCGACGATGCGCAGATGGTCCGTCTTCTTGTGGCCCGTGGCATTGGCCGCCATGTCGGACATGACGAGGTCGGCCGGTCCGCCCAGCATGGCGATCAGGCGCTCCGGCGCGTCGGCGGAGAGGAAATCCATCTGGGCGAAGGCGACCCCGGGAATGGGCTCGATCTCCAGGAGGTCGATGGCGACGATCTTGCCGTGCCCTTCCGCAAGGCCGATCTTCTTCGCCGCCACCTGGCTCCAGCCGCCGGGGGCGGCACCGAGGTCCACGACGCGCATGCCTCGCTTCAGAAGCTTGGCCTTCTCGTCCATCTCGATGAGCTTGAAGGCGGCGCGCGAGCGCCAGCCCTCCCGCTTGGCGCGGGCGACGTAAGGGTCGTTGAGCTGGCGCTGCAGCCATTTCTGGGAGGATGTGGTGCGGCCGCGCGCGGTCTTCACGCGCACTTTCAGGGGCCGGCCGTCCGGCCCGCGGGGTGGTGTGGTCACGCGCGTGCGTCTCCGGAGGGGGCGCCGGCAGGGCGGTTGCGCCGCCATGCGCCGTCGGCCCGCATCAACTGCACCAGCATGCCCTCGCGCAAGCCCCGGTCCGCCACCCGCAGGCGATCGGCGGGGAAAACGCGGCGCACCGCCTCCATGATGGCGCAGCCGGCCAGCACCAGATCCGCCCGCTGGGCACCGATGCAGGGATTGGCTACCCGCTCCTCGAACGACATGCACATGAGGCGCTCCACCACCTGCTCGATGTGGCTGGCGCCGAGCCAGGCACCGTCCACGCGGGTGCGATCGTAGCGGTCGAGGCCGAGATGGATGCCGGCCACGGTGGTCACCGTGCCGGAGGTACCGAGCAGGTGCAGCCGGCCGGGCGCGCGCACGCCCCAGCTCTGGCGCACGCCGTCCAGCATGCCGCACACCTCGTCCACCATGGAGCGGAAGACCTGGGGCGAGACCCGCACGCCGCCATGCCGCTCGGACAACGACACCACCCCGACCGGGAGCGAAACCCAGGAGCGGATGCGGGCGCGCGGCGGGCCGTCATCCCCCGCCGAGCGCCGGCCCAGCCACACCACCTCGGTGGAGCCGCCGCCGATGTCGAACAGGACGGCGCCGTCGCAGGTAGGGTCCACCAGCGGCGCGCAGCCGGTGGCGGCGAGCCCCGCCTCGGTGCGGCGGTCCACCACTTCCAGCCTCAGGCCGGTGCGCGCTTCCACCCGGGCGCAGAACTCCTCGCCGTTCTCGGCGGCCCGGCAGGCTTCGGTGGCGACGATGCGGGCCCGGCTGACGCCGCGCAGGTCCATCTTGCTCGCGCAGATCTCCAGCGCCGCCACCGCCCGGTCCATGGCCTCCTGGCAGAGGCGGCCGGAGGCGCCCAGGCCCTCGCCGAGACGCACGATGCGTGAGAAGGCATCCACCACCCGGAAGCTGCGGGCCGTGGGACGCGCCACCAAAAGGCGGCAATTGTTGGTGCCGAGATCAATGGCGGCATAGACCGCGCCGGCGTGGCCGGCCGCATAGGCCGGGGCGGGATTCGGGCTCGCCGATGCCGCAGTGGTCGCGGGCGCGCCTGCGGAGGCCGGGCCAGCACCTGCCGGCGCCACAGCCTCGGAATGCACGGGATGGCGATTCGGGCTTGCGCCATTCGCGCGGGACGGCGCGGGAGCGGGAGACAAGGGAGCGGGAGACCGGGACGCGGCGGCCGGATCACATCCCGCAGCCACAGGCCCCGTCGTCGCGCGGCGTTGATCCGTCGCGCTTTCCGCAACGGAACGCTCACGGCAAGACTGCCCCGGACCCGCCCCGGGCCCGTGCGTCTCGTCCCTCATGTCCATCCCCTCGCCGCAAGGCGGAAACATGCGCTCAGGCCTGCCGCTGGGTCAGCGACCGGCTGCGCCTTGTGGCCAGTGTATCAGCGCACGCGATGTGTGCAATGCCGGGGCCTGCCTTCGATGCAGGCAGGCCCCGGGAAAGGTCACTCCGCGGCGGCGCGGCCCTTCAGGTCGAGGGTGAGGCCGGCGGCCAGAGCATCGGCGCGGAACGCCTTCACGGCGTCGAGGGACAGCTCGGCCGCGGTCCGCGAGCCCAGCGCCGGCAGCTTCTTCAGCACGTCGGCGGGGGCGGTGATGATGTGGCAGCCCATCTCGTCCGCCTCGATCACGTTCCACACCTCGCGGGTGGAGGCCCAGATGACCTCCACATTCCCGGTCGCGTTGGCGAGGGCCACCGCCCGCGAGATGGCGGGCCTGTAGTCGATGCCGAGGTCGGCGAGGCGTCCGGCGAAGACCGAGATGATCGACGGCGCTCCGCCAGCCAGCGCCTTCACGCCCTCTTCCACCTGGGGCACGTCGAAAATGGCGGTGAGGTTCACCTTCACCCCGTCGTTCACCAGGTCCCGCACCAGGTCATAAAGCGTCTCGCCGCGGGTGGTGGAGACCGGAAGCTTGACGTGCACGTGCTCGCCCCAGGTGGCGATGACGCGAGCCTGGGCGCGGATTTCCGGGATGTCGTCGGAGAAGACCTCGAACGAGATGTGCCGGTCCGGCACTGCGGCCACGAGATCGCGGGCATAGGCCTCGTAGTCGGTCACGCCGGCCTTGCGCAGCAGGGACGGATTGGTGGTGAAGCCGGCGATGTGGGGCTGCTTGGCCATTTCCACGATCTGCGCCTTGTCGGCCCCGTCGGTGAACAACTTCACCTTCAGGTCGCTGAGCTTCACGGACATGCTGGACTCCCTTGATCCCGTTTCGGCCCGCATCCTAGAGCGCGATCCGGATAAATTGAATCAATTTGCTCGGCGAATCGCCCGCTTCCCGAAGAAAGAAGGGCCGCCGGCGCAGCCGCGATGTGGGGCAGCCGGATCATCACCGGCCCGTGCGGCAGACTGATGACGTTCACGTTTTCATCCCCCCGCTCTTCCTCCGCTGCCGAGGGGGTCCGCTCCGGCGCCGCGCGGGCGGCTGTGGGCGAAGCGCACCAGCGCTGGCATTAACGCTCCATTGACCATGTCGGAAGGTCGCGCCGGCCGGCAACTTCCGGGAAAGGGGAATCCGGCATGCTGCCATCCATCCGGGGGGCCGGGCTCGATTTGTCAGGCGTTGAGAGGCGGGGATGCTGGCGACGGACATGGTGGAGCGCATGGCGCGCGCGATGCACGCTTTCTCCCGGCAGCGCTATCCCCTGCTGGAGCCGTGGGACGAGCTTTCGCCCGAACGGCGGGCCTATCAGCGCCAGCTCGCCACCCATGCCCTCCAGGCCCTCACACCCCACGACGTGATCGAGATCACCTCGCGCGCCGCGCCCGAGATCGTCGCCATCCCGGTGGAGCCGACCCCCTGGGCGCTCGCGGAGCTGCAGGAAGCCGCCATCGCCGACAACGGCACCGCCATGGATGCCCGGCGCCGCTACCGCTCCTTCCTCGCCACCGCCTCCCTGCCGCTGGCCACCCGCTACGCCGAGAGCGAAGGCGCGCGCTGAGCCCGCCCCAGGCCGCCTGCTGGCCACCGGCCTCACTCCGCCGCGAGGGCGATGACCTCCGGTTGGCCGCGCCCGGAGCGGCCGAGATAGCGCCGGCACTGCTGCTCCCTGTCATAGCCGAGCAGCGTGCCGAGCATGAAATCCTCTTCCGCCGTCAGGGTGTTGAGCGGCCGCGTGACCACCGCCCGCGCCACCGCCACGAAAGCCGGACGGCCGAAGAAGAGGTTCACCTTGACCGGGCTCACCTCCTGCACGAAATGGTCGATGCCGTGCCGCCCGAGCCGCGCCAGCACCAGCGGCAGCTCGGCGCGACAGAGCGTCATGAGGAACAGGGCGCGCACGCCCCGCCCGTATTCGTAGACATGATGCTGGAACAGCCGCATCACCGGCGCCGCGCACCCGTCCGCGACGGCAGCGGCGGGGGATGGAGGCCACAGGGCCTCCTCCGGGAGCGGCGCATCCCCGGGCGCGTCCGCGCAGGGGCCTAGAGCAGCTTGCTGAGCCATGCCGTCACCCGTTTGTCCGTCATGCCGGACTGCGTGTCCTGGTCGAGGGCGAGGCCGACGAACCGGCCCTCCCGCTCGGCGGTGGAGCCCACATAATCGTAGCCGGCGGTGTCGGTGAACCCGACCACCTCCGCGCCCAGCTCCGTCACCTCGTCATAGAGGATGCCGATGGCATCGACGAAGGAGGTGGGATAGCTCTCCTGGTCCCCGGTGCCGAACAGCGCCACTTTCTTGCCCTTGAGGTTGGCGGCGCGCAGCTTGTCGATGTTCTCCTCCCAGTCCGTCTGCAATGTGCCATCGCCATAGGTGGGCGAACCCAGGATGAGCAGGTCGCAATTCTCGAAGTCGGCCTTCGTCGCGGCCTTGATGTCCACGGAGCGACCCTGGCACTTCTTGGAAATCCTGGACGCGACCCCTTTCGTGGCTCCGCCGTCGGAGCCGAAGATCACCGTGACAATCATGTCCTCGTCTCTTTATGGATTGATTCAAATCTGAAACAGGCGAACCGACCAACACGAGCTCGCCCAACACACCGGTAAACGCTACCGAAGCCATGATAACTCAACAACACGGGATATTCACGGATTGAATGTTTCAGGAAGGCATCGTATGCATAGAACATAGCTGAATTTCATGATCGAGAATTATTACAAATCTATCTTCAGTTTCGATCTGTTCTGATCTGGGCAAGACATCACGTCGCCCCGGGGGCTCGTCCCGCCCCACGCTTCAGCCCGCACAACCTTCCGGAGATCACGCCTTCCGGAGATCACGCGATCCGCCAAGTCCCGCAGCGCCACTCGCCCGGCGGGGGGCTCCGCGTCGCGGGGACGCTGCCTGGCAGGCCCGGGCGCTGCGCCCTCAGCGCAGCATGAAGCCGATGGCGAGGGCGTTGGCGATGTCGATGAAGAAGGCCGAGACCAAAGGCAGGATGATGAAGGCGATGGGCGCCGGCCCATGGGTGCGCGTCACCGCCGTCATGTTGGCGATGGCGGTGGGCGTCGCCCCGAGGCTGATGCCGGTGAAGCCGGCCGCCAGCACCGCCGCCTGATAGTTGCGCCCCATGGCCGGGAACACCGCGAACAGGATGTAGAGCACCGCCACCAGCGTCTGCAGGCCGAGCACGATGGCCAGCGCCGGCCCGAGCCCGCCCAGGGTCCACAACTGCATGCTCATGAGCGACATGGCGAGGAAGATCTTCAGCGACAGGTCGGAGATCAGCGCCAGCGCCGGCGTGCGCGCCGGCCACGCCATGCGCGGCAGGAGGCGGGGCAGCGTGTTGGTGATGACGATGGCCACCAGCAGGCACACCACGAACATGGGCAGCTTGATGCCCGTCTGCTCCACCGCGCCCTCCAGCGAGTAGGCGACGAGAATGGCCACGTTCAGCACCAGCAGCGCGCTCAGGATGTTGCGGTAGGTGACCTTGCCCGCGTCCGGCCCCACGTCGTCGTCGGGCAGGCCCACCATGGGGGGCAGGATTTCGTCGCTGCGCAGATTGAAGCGGTTGATGAGGATGCCCGCCACCGGCCCGCCCACGAGGCTGGCGATGACGAGGCCCAGGGTGGCGCTGGCGATGCCCACCTCCAGCGCGTTGGGCAGGCCGAACCGCTCGGAGAGCAGCGGCGCCCAGGCGATGGTGGTGCCATGGCCGCCGATGAGCGAAACCGAGCCGAGCAGTGGCGCGATGCCGTCCGGCAGCCCCAGCGCCTTGGCTCCGCCGATGGCCACCGCGTTCTGGAGCCCGAGATAGACCACGGTCAGAAGCAGCAGGATGAGCAGCGGCCGCCCGCCCAGCGCGAGGTCCGACAGCCGTGCATTGAGGCCGATGCCGGTGAAGAAATAGAGCAGCAGCATGTCGCGCGCGGCGAGATCGAAGGAGATGGCGAGGCCGAGCACGCGGTAGCACAAAAGCGTCACCACGGCGGCGAGCAGGCCTCCGGTGACCGCCTCGGGAATGTTCCAGCGCCGCAGCGGCGCGATCACGCCATTGAGCCCGGCCCCGACGAAATACACCACGATGGCGAGGGTGAAGGTGAGGAAGCCGGAGACCTCAAAGGTGGCTGGCATGTCTCCCCCCGCATATGTGGCCGGTGTGAGGTTTAGAATGGACGGCCGCCCGCCGGCCGCCGGTGTAATCTAGAGCACGCGCCTCAGAAGCTGCCGACCAGGGTGCCGAGCCCGATCACCACGGCGAGCGCGATCAGCGCCCCCACCACCGCCGCCATGACGATGTCGAGATAGCCTTCCTTGTGGGTCACCCCGCACACGGACAAGAGCGTCACCACCGCGCCGTTGTGCGGCAGGCTGTCGAGGGTGCCGGAGCCGATCACGGCCACGCGGTGCATCAGCGCCGGGTCCATGCCGATCTCGGCGGCAATCCTCATGTAGGTCGGTCCCAGCGCGTCGAGCGCGATGGTGAGGCCGCCGGAGGCCGATCCGGTCAGCGCGGCGAGGATGTTGGTGGCCACCGCCAGCGACACCAGCGGGCCGCCCTCGATGGACAGCACCCAGTTGCGCACATCGGCGAAGGCCGGCAACGCGGCGACGATGGCGCCGAAGCCGACCAGGCTCGCCACCGACAGGATCGGCAGCACCGAGGCATTGGCGCCCGCCGTCATGGTGGCGCGCAGTTCCGGCACGCTGCGAAAGTTGATGGCGATCACCGCGATGATGGCGGCGGTAAGCGCCACGATCACCGACCACACCCCGCCCACCGCGGAGAGGCTGGTGGCGCCCCACTGGTCGGTGGCGAGGAAGGCGGTGTCCATCCGCGGCAGAATTGCGAAGGACATCAAGAGATTGACCACGATCACCACGATGATCGGCAGGGCCGCGAGCAGGATGGGGGGATTTCTGGCGGCCGCGTCGCTCGAATGGATCTCCGAGGGATCGAACGCACCGGCGGTGGTGGCCCGCTCGCGCACCAGGGGGTCGTCGGCGGCAAGCTCGGCGGATTCGTCCGGCGCCGCGATCAGCGCGCCGAAGCCCTCGCCCTTGGCCCGCGCCTTGTTCTCCCTCAGCTTCAGCCACCACATGCCGAAGCCTAGCATGACCAGCGAGGCGATGATGCCGAGGCCCGGTGCCGCGAACGGCGTGGTGCCGAAGAACGGCATGGGGATGGCGTTCTGGATGGAGGGGGTGCCGGGCATGGCCGACATGGTGAAGGTGGAGGTGCCGAGCGCGATGGCCGCCGGCATCAGCCGCCGCGGCACGCCGGACGAGCGGAACAGGGCCACCCCCATGGGCGCGAGCACGAAGAAGGCCACGAACAGGCTGACGCCGCCATAGGTGACGATGGCGCCCGCCAGCACCACGGCGAGGATGGCGCGCTGCGCCCCCAGCTTCTGTGTCATGAAGTTGGCGATGGAGATGACCGAGCCGGAATCCTCCATCAGCTTGCCGAACAGCGCCCCCAGCAGGAACAGGGGGAAGAATTGCGCGACGAAGTCCGCCGCGTTGCGCATGAAGGTCTGGGTCCAGCTCGCCAGCAGCGGCTCGCCGGAGAAGGCGGCCGCGATCAGCCCGGCGATGGGGGCGAGGATGAGGATGCTGGAGCCCCGGAAGGCCAGGAAGATGAGGACGGCGAGGCCGACCAGGATGCCGAGAAGACCCATGGCTCACACTCCCTGCAGCAGCACGTCGAGATCGACGGTGGACTCCATGCCGAGCCGGTCGCCGAAGCTGTCGAGGAAATCCTGCCCGGCCTTGCGGCCCTCGTCCTTCAGCATGGACAGGAAATCCCACTCCGCGTTGAGCTTGGAGGAATAGCCCAGCGTCCCCATCAGCCGGTTGGGCACCATGTGGATGCGCATCTTGGCCCACTCGGCGCCCTCGGTGTCGCCGGGGTCGGCCACCTTGCGCATCAGCGCGATCATGCGCAGCTCCTTGAGCAGCACGGCGTTGAACGACACCTCGTTCAGCCGGTTCATGATCTCCGCCGCGGTCTTGGGCGTGCCGGGCCGCTCCACCGGGTTGATGGGGATCAGGATGGTGTCGTCCGATGACAATTCGCGCACCAGCGGCGTCATGGTGGGATTGCCGGAATAGCCGCCGTCCCAATAAGCCTCGCCGTCGATCTCGATGGCCTGGAACAGGGTCGGCAGGCAGGCGGAGGCCAGCAGCACGTCGGCCGAGAGTTCGGCGTTGCGGAATACCCGGCCGCGGCCGGTGCGCACGTTGGTGGCGGTGATGAAGAGGCGGATGGGCGAGCCCATAAGTCGCTCGAAGTCGATGTGCTCCTCGAGGATGCCCTTGAGCGGGTTGAAGTTGCCCGGGTTCAGGTCATACGGCGAGAACAGGCGGGACATGAGGTCCATGCCGACGAACAGCGGCGAGGAATCCAGCGTCCACTTGCCCAGCAGCCGGTCCAGCGGGCCGCGCTGGAAGGGGGAGAAGCGCGCCGCGTCGGCCACCGCGCGCCAGTAGCGGTCGAGCGCCTGCCGCGCCCCCTCCGCCCCGCCGGCGGCGTAGCCGTCCGCCAGTACCGCCGCATTCATGGCGCCGGCCGAGGTGCCGGAGATGCCGTCGATCTGGAGCCAGGTCTCCTCCAGCAACCGGTCGAGCACGCCCCATGTGAAGGCGCCATGGGCGCCGCCGCCCTGCAGGGCGAGGTCCACGAGAAGGGGGGAGCGATCCATTTCAGGCGTCTCCAGTCAGTTGGCCGGGCCGTGTGGCCGGCGTGAACCTTGCGCCCGTGGCGCCGCCTCCCCTCGCGGGCGGGTCGTGCCGTGCGGCCGCCCCCCGTCGCTGTTGCCCGCCGCCGGGACGCGGCGGCGGGATCCTTGGTCCGCCGGGCGCGTCAGGCCCTGGCAGTGCCGGCGGCCGGCGACGCCGGCGCCCGCTCCGGTCCGGTATCCGGGCCGAACCAGGCGACATAGAGCGCCGGCAGGAAGATGAGGGTGAGCAGCGTGCCCACCATGAGCCCGCCCATGATGGCGAAGGCCATGGGCCCCCAGAACACGGTGGGAGCGATGGGGATCATGCCCAGCACCGTGGACACGGCGGTGAGCATGATGGGCCGGAAACGGATGGAGGAGGCGTGCACCACCGCATCCCAAACGGTCTTGCCCGCCGCGCGGTCCGCCTCGATCTGGCCGATGAGGATGACCGCGTTCTTGGTGATCATGCCGATCAGCGCCAGCACGCCGAGGATGGCCACGAAGCCCAGAGGCCGCCCCGAGGCGAGCAGCGCCGCGACCACGCCGATGAGTCCGAGCGGCGCCACCGACAGTACGATGAGGAGGCGCTGGAAGCTCTTCAGCTCGAACATGAGCACCGAGAACATGAGCAGCAGCATCACCGGCACCACCGCCACCACGGAGGCCAGCGAGGCCGCGCTCTCCTCCACGGTGCCGCCCACGGTGATGGCGTAGCCGGGCGGCAGGGTCTTGCGCAGGGCGTCGATCTTGGGATCGAGCTCGCTCACCACCCCTTCCGGCAGGATGCCGCGCCGCACGTCCGCCTGCACGGTGAGGGTCGGCACCCGGTCGCGGCGCCAGATGGCGGGATAGTCCTGGGTGTAGTCGAAGGTGGCGATCTGGCTCAGCGGCACCGTCCGCCCGCTGGGCAGCGGCACCTGGAGGGTGGAGAGGGTGGCGAGCGAGACGCGCTCCTCGTCGGTGGCGCGGGCCACCACGTTGACGAGGTAGATGTCGTCGCGCACCTGGGTGATGGCCTGTCCGGACAGCACCGTGTTGAGCACGCCGGCGAGCTGGGCGGTGGACAGGCCGAGCAGGCGCGCCTCGTCCTGGTCCACCTTGATGCGCACCTGCCGCGCCGGCTCGATCCAGTTGTAATTGACCGTCTCGACCTTGGGGTTGGAGGCCATCACGGCGGCGAGGTCGAAGGCGATGGCGCGCACCTTCTCGATGTCCGGTCCCGAGACGCGGTACTGCACCGGCCAGCCCACCGGGGGGCCCAGCTCCAGCGGCGAGACGCGGGCGACCAGCTGGGGGAAGTCCTCCGCCAGCACCTTCTCCAGCTTGGCCCGCAGGCGATCGCGGGCCGCCACGTCCTTCGCCACGATCACGGTCTGGGCGAAGAAGTCGTTGGGCAGCTGCACGTCGAGGGGCAGATAGAAGCGGATGGCGCCGCGACCCACATAGGTGGACCAGCGGGCCACGTCCGGGTCATCGGCGAGCACCGCGTCGAACGTCTGAGCCACCTTCTCGCTCTGGTAGATGGAGGCGTTCTGCGGCGAGGCGAGATCCACCAGCAGCTCGGGCCGGTCCGAGGAGGGGAAGAACTGCGAGGGGATCAGCGGCAGCGCCAGCGCCGACAGCGCGAACAGGCCGAGGGTGACGGCGATGGTGGCCCAGCGCAGCCGCAGGCAGAAGATCAGGAAGGCGCGGTAGAGCCCCATGACCCCCGTGGGCGGGGCATCGGGATCGGGGACCTTGTCCCTGGGCGGGGCCTTCAGGATCAACACCTGCATCAGCGGGGCGAACAGCACCGCCACGATCCACGACACCAGGAGCGCGATGCCCACCACGGCGAACAGGGTGAAGGTGTATTCGCCCGCCGAGCTGGCCGCGAAGCCCACCGGCACGAAGCCCGCCACCGTCACCAGCGTTCCCGCCAGCATGGCCGCCGCATAGGCCTTGAAGGCGTAGGACGCCGCCGTCACCTTGTCGTCGCCGGCGGCAAGGCGCGTGAGCGTCGCGTCGGTGGTGGTCATGGCGTCGTCCACCATGAGCGCCAGCGCGATGATGAGGGCGCCCAGCGAGATGCGCTGCATGTCGATGTGAACGAGCTGCATCAGCGCGAACACGATGGCCAGCGTCAGCGGGATGGCGAGCGCCACGATGGCGCCGGCCCTGACCCCCAGCGCGATGAACGACACCACGAGGATGATGCCCACCGCCTGCCACAGGCTTTCCATGAACTCGGCGATGGCGCTGTTCACCGTCACCGCCTGGTCGGCCACCAGATGCGCCTCGATGCCCACGGGCAGGTCGGCAATGAGGCGGTTCATGGTCTTGTCGATGTTCCTGCCCATGGCGAGGATGTCGCCGCCGTCGCGCATGGCGATGGCGAGGCCGATGGCCTCCTTGCCGTTGACCCGGAACATGGGCTGCGGCGGGTCGGCATAGCCGCGGCGGATGGTGGCGATATCGACGAGGCGGATGAGCCGGCCGTTCACCACGAAGTTCACGTCGGCGACGTCCGCCTCCGAGGTGAAGGCCCCGGACACGCGGATGGAGATGTTCTCCGCCCCGGTCTGGATCTCGCCCGAGGGGCGCACGATGTTCTGGCTCTGCAACGCCGACAGCACGGCCGCGCGGTCGATGCCGAGGCTGGCGAGCTCCCGCATGGAGAACTCGATGAAGATGCGCTCGTCCTGGGCGCCGAGGATCTCGATCTTGGAGACATCCGGCACGTGCAGCAGCTCGGAGCGCACATCCTCCACATGATCGCGCAGCTCGCGATGGGTGAAGCCGTCCGCGGTGAAGCCGTAGATGATGCCGAAGGTGTCGCCGAACTCGTCGTTGAAGAACGGCCCGACGATGCCCTGCGGCAGGGTGTGGCGGATGTCGCCGATGCTCTTGCGCACGTGGTACCAGATGTCCGGCACCTCGGCCGCCGTGGCCGAGCCCTTCAGGTGGACGAAGACAGTGGTGGTGCCGGGCTTGGTGTAGCTCTCCAGATAATCGAGCCTGGGCACTTCCTGGAGCTTGCGCTCCAGCCGCTCGGTCACCTGCCGGAAGGTCTCGTCCAGGGTCGCGCCCGGCCAGTTGGCCTGCACCACCATGGTCTTGATGACGAAGGTCGGGTCTTCCGCCCGGCCCAGGCTCTTGAAGGCCATGATGCCGGCCACCACCGAGATGGCCATGAGATAGATGATGACCGAGCGGTGCTTCAGCGCCCAGGCGGAGAGGTTGAAGCCGCCGCTCACAGCTGCGTCCCCAGAAGGCGGACCCTCTGCCCCGGATGCAGCGCCTGGACGCCGGCCGTCACCACGATCTCGGAGGGCTTGAGCCCCTCGGCCACACTTACGGTGGCGGGGCTGAAGCGCAGCACCTCCACGTTGCGCAGGGAGACGGTCTGGGCCTTGGGATCCACCACCCACACCGCCGGCTTGTCATTGAGGCGGGTGAGCGCGCTGGCCGGGATCTCGATGACCGGGCCGGTATCCACCACCACGCGGCCGATGACCGTGGTGCCGAGCCGCAGCCCCTCGGGCGGATCAATGAGGCCGACGCGCACACGGAAGGTGCGGGTGACGGGATCCGCCTGGGGCGCCACCTCGCGCACCCGGCCCGTCGTCCGCACCGCGGGGTCGCCCGAAAGGGTCACCTCCACCTCGGGATCGCCCGGCAGGGAGGTGAGAAGGGCGGCCGGAACCTCGAACACCGCGTCGCGCCCGTCCTGGCGCGCCACCTCGATCACCGGCTGGCCGGCCTGTACCACCTCGCCGGGCTCGGCCCGGCGCTGAGTGACGACACCCGCCGAATCCGCCTTCAGCTCGGTGAAGCCGAGACGGTCCTCGGCCATCCTCAGCCGCGCCTCGGCGTCCTCCACCTGCGAGCGGGCGTTGAGGAAGGCCTGCTCTGCCTGCTCGTACTGGGCGCGGGGGGTGAAGCCGCGGGCCAGCAGCTGGCGCTGGCGCTCATACTGGTTGCGGGTCTGGCTGAGATTGGCATTGGCGGCAGAAAGCGCCGCCTGGGCCGAGCGCAGGCCGTTCTGCTCGTCCTGCGGATCGAGCCGCGCCAGCACCTGGCCCGGCTTCACCCGGTCGCCCACATTCACGAGGCGCTCGATGATTCGCCCGCCGATGCGAAAACCGTAGGTGGCTTCGTTCTGCGCCTCCACCTGGCCGGTGAGGGTCGCTGAATCGCTCGCCGCGCGGCTGGTGGCGAGAACCGTCCGCACCGGCCGGGGCTCAGGTGCCTTCGCCTCAGGCGCCTCGCCGCATCCCGCCAGCAGGGCCGCGCCGAGGAGGACCACGGGCGCTCCCAATCGAACACGTCCCGAAGCCACTGCGTTCGGCGCGCGATGCATCACGTCGGCCACGGGACAACTCCTCTTTGCGCACTGCAACCGCATACCCCTATAGCGGAGGTCTCGGTGGGCGACCAGAGCGGCGGGCGACCGACTTGACGCAGCGTGATGCCCCTTTGCGGCGGTCAGGCCCTGTCGCGTCCCATGGGAGGCTCAGCCGCCGGCGCCGAGATGGCGCAGCGGACGGCCGTCGAGCACGTCGGCCTCGATCTCCTCCAGCCCCACGCGGCGCGTCTCCGGCACGAACAGCAGCGCGACCACCAGCGACAGGACGCACACCACGAAGAAGATGCCGATGGTGCCGGCGAGGCCGATGCCCTGCACCACCGACAGGAAGGTGCCGGCGACGATGCCGTTGAAAAGCCAGCTGGTGGCCGAGGCCACCGCGATGCCCCGCTCCCGGATGGCGGAGGGGAACAGCTCCGACATGAGCACATAGGGCAAGGGGCCGAGGCTGAGGGCGAAGGCGACGATGTAGGCGCACAGTCCCGCCAGCGCCACCCAGGGCCAGTCGGCCAGCGCCGCGACGATGACGGCGGCAAGGCTCGCCGCCATGGCCGCCGACCCCACGATCAAGAGCGGCCGGCGGCCGAGCCGGTCCACCAGCGCCATGGCGGCGATGGTGGCGATGACGTTGAACAGCCCCAGGCCGAAAGTGGCGGCCAGCGCCGCGACCCCCGCCGGAAAGCCCAGCTCGGTGAAGATGTGCGGCGCGTAATAGAGAATGCCGTCGATGCCGGAGAAATTCTGCAGCACGAACAGCACGCTGCACAGGACCAGCACCGCCATGGTGGCGCCGCGGCCGAGCACCGCGCGCCAGTTGGCCCCGTCCGGTGCGCGCTCCTCTCCCATCTCGGCGGCGATGCCGAGCGCGCGGGCGGCGGCCTCGGCGCGCGCGCTCATGCCCCTGGACCTGAGCCAGCGCGGGCTTTCCGGGAGCAGCAGCACGATGGCGGCGCAAGCCGCCGCGATCAGCACCCCGCCGCCAAGCATCTGCTGCCATGAGGCGCGGCCGATGAGAACAAGCGGCACCGCATATCCGATCAGGATGCCGATGGTGATGGCCAGCTGGAACAGGGAGACCACCGCCCCCCGGTGTCGCGCCGGCGTTACCTCGGCCGCATACATGGGCACCACCATGGAGGACAGGCCAACCCCGAGCCCGACGAGGATGCGGGCCGCCACCAGCATGCCCGGCCCGGCCGCCACGCCCTGTCCCAGCGGAATCAGAATGTAGCCGGCCATGGCCAGCAGCGCCGCGAGCAGGCAGGACGGCCGCCGACCGATTCGCGCCGACACCGGCGCGGCGGCGGCGGCACCCACGAAGCAGCCGACCAGGAGAGAGGTCACCACCATCTCGGTGGCGCGGGTGGACAGGGCGAAAGCCTCGGTGATGGCCCCCACCACACCCGCGATGGACGCCGTGCTGAAGCCGAAAAGGATGCCGAACAGCAGCACGAGACTGGCCGTGAGCAACAGCGTCTTCATGGATGGCTCCAGAGGTCGATCGTCGAGATGAGGTACCCCATAGCCGCTTAACGGAAAGGACTTGTAAGCTGCGGCGAGGCAGGAGCATAAGTACAGAAAAAATCCGGCCTCGACAGGTTTCAATCGATAAATCTGGCTTCAAGGGAGAGCGCCAAGTGACGGTCTCAGCCACTGCGCACGAGCACGCCAATCGTCTGGCCATCGAGGGCGGTGACCCCGTCCGCAAGGCACCGCTGCCGTGGGAGCTGCCCGGCGCCCACTGGATCGGCGACGAGGAGCTGGAGCTGGTCTCCCGCGTGGTGCGCGCCAAGAGCCCCTTCCGCTTCTACGGGCCGGACCTCCAGCACATGGTGGACACGCTCGAGAAGGAATGGTGCGCCGCGTTCGGCCACAAGCATGCGCTCGGCGTCTCCTCGGGTACGGCGGCCCTCTCCATCGCCATGTCGGCGCTGGAGATCGGCCCCGGCGACGAGGTGCTGGTGCCCGGCTATCTTTGGGTGAGCTGCGTGAGCGCTGTGGTGCGCGCCGGCGCCATTCCGCGCCTCGTGGACGTGGATGACTGCTTCACCCTCGATCCCGCCGATGTGGAGCGCAAGATCGGCCCGAATACCCGCGCCGCGCTGATGGTGCACATGAGCGGGGCACCGGGGCGTGTGGCGGAGGTCGCCCGCATCTGCCGCGAGCGCGGCATCGGCCTCATCGAGGATTGCGCCCAGACCGCCGGCGCCAGCCAGAACGGCAAGGCCGTGGGCACCTTCGGCGACGTGGGCATCTTCTCCTTCCAGCTCAACAAGAACATGACCTCCGGCGACGGCGGCATGGTGGTGACCGAGCGCGACGACCTCTATCGCCGCATCGTGGCGCTGCACGACCTCGGCTATCCGCGCAACGCCCAGGGCCGGCTCGACACCTCGGACGAGACCTGCCAGCTGTGGGGCGTGGGCGCCCGCATGTCGGAGCTGACCGGCGCCATGTGCCTTGCCCAGATGCGCAAGCTGCCGCAGATCACCGGCGCCATGCGCACCGCCAAGTGGCGCATCCGCGAGGCGCTCGCCGGCACCCCGGGCCTCGGCTTCCGCACCATTCCCGATCCGGCGGGCGACACCGGCCCCTTCCTCATCATGACCCTGAAGGACGAGGCAACCGCCCGCCACTTCGTCGATGCGCTGCGGGCCGAGGGCATCGCCGGGCCGCCCGGCTCGCTCGCCTGCCTCACCATGCGGGAATGGGGCATGCACTGGTACTCGAACATTCCGAGCCTGGTGAACAAGAGGTCGGACAGCCGCGACGGCTTCCCCTGGACCCACCCGTCCAATGCGTTCGGCGCCGGCTACAGCTACGCCGCGGGCGCGCTGGCCCATTGCGACGAGCTGCACGCCCGTGGCGCGCTGCTCACCATCGCCTCGACGCTCACGCCGCAGGACGTGGACGACATCATCACCGCCATGCGCAAGGTGGCGAAAGTGGTGCTCGCGTAGTGCGCGCCACGATCGGCCCGCATCGCAGGCTGATCGGGTCACGCGTTCTGCGTCTTGAATTTTGAGCGCGATCCGGGTCCCGCATAACGAACACCTGAAACCGCACTCCGGGAGGGGCGCCCCATGATGTACCTCATCGCCGCCATAGCCGGCATCGCCGGTGCGTTGTTCGGCTTCGACGAAGGCGTCATCGCCGGCGCCCTGGCGCCGCTGCGCCGGGACCTCGGCATCGATCCCGTCGCCGAAGGCATGATGACGGCGGCCGTGCCGTTCGGCGCCTTCCTCGGCGCCATCGTCGGCGGCCGCCTCGCTTTGGCCCTGGGCCGGCGCCGGCTGCTGCTCGCCGCCGCCGTCCTGTTCGTGATCGGCGCGCTCCTGAGCGCCCTCGCCGGGGGGCTCTGGACCCTGACCTTCGCCCGGCTGATCATCGGCCTCGGCGTCGGCGTCGCCGCCATGATGGCGCCGCTCTACATCTCCGAATGCGCGCCGGCGAAAGAACGCGGCATGCTGGTCTCCATCTACCAGCTCGCCATCACCCTCGGCATCCTCGGCGCCTACGTGGTGGGCTATGCGTTCGACGAGGCCTGGCGCTGGATGTTCGCGGTGGGCGCGGTGCCGGCCATCGCCCTGTTCCTCGGCATCTTCGTCCTGTCGGACACGCCGCGCTGGCTCGCGGTGCGCGGCCGGGAGGCCGAGGCCCGCGCCGCCCTCGCCCGCATGCGCGACAAGCCGGAAAGCGACCCCGCCGTGAAGGCGGAGTTCGAGGAGATCCGCGTCGCCGCGACCCAGGACGAGAACCGCAAGGCGCGCCTCGCCGACCTGCTCACCCCGCGGGTGCGGCCGGCGCTCATCGTCGCCATGGGGCTGTTCCTGCTGCAGCAGCTCTCCGGCATCAACGCGGTGATCTATTACGCCCCCACCGTGTTCGAGCTGTCCGGCTTCGGCTCCACCACCACCCAGATCCTGGCCACCGCCGGCATCGGCGTGGTCAACGTGCTCATGACCGTCGTCGGCATGGCCCTCATCGACCGGCTCGGCCGGCGGCTGCTGCTGCTGATCGGCTTCGCCGGCACCGCGGTGGCGCTGGGCGTCATCGCCATCGGCGCCGCCACCGGCAGCGAGATGATGGGCAAGCTCGCCCTCGGCGGACTGGTGCTCTACATCGCCTCCTTCGCCATCGCCATCGGCCCCTTGCCGTGGGTGATGATGTCGGAAGTCTTCCCCCTCGACGTGCGGGCGCTGGGCATGAGCATCGCCTCGCTGGTCAACTGGGGCTTCAACTTCCTGGTGGTGTTCAGCTTCCCGGTGCTGGTGGCCGAGTTCGGCCTCGCCGGCGTGTTCGGCCTCTATGCGGTCGTGTGCGTCGTCGGGCTTGCCTTCACCCAATGGCTGGTGCCCGAAACGTCCGGCGTGAGCCTCGAGGAGATCGAGCGTCACCTCGACAGCGGCCGGCCCCTGCGCGACCTCGGCCGCTTCACGCCGCGTCCCGCCTGAGGAGAGCCGAGCCATGGCCGCACCTGAAGCCGAAGCCGCCAGCCCCTCCGCGGCACCGCTCGATTTCGAGCGCCTCGTCGCGGCGGTGCTGCCGCTCGACCACTATCATCGCGAGCTCGAGCCGCTGCTGCCCGACCTCGCCCGCGTCGCGGCGCTCAACGACCAGCTCAACGCCGCCTTCCGGCGCATCGCGGCGCGCGCCGCCTTCACCGAGGGCGGCGAGGTCGAGCGCGCGCATCTGGGCGACGACGCGGAGACCGTGCACACCTTCTTCGAATACGTTTACTTCGCCTCGCCGGCTTTCCTGAGCACGGTGGGCGAATGGCCCCTGGGAGGCGTGCGTGGCTGAAGCAGCCCATTGCGATGTCATCGTCGTCGGCACTGGGGCGGGAGGCGGCATCCTCGCCTACGAGCTCGCCAAGGCCGGGCTGAACGTGGTCTCCCTGGAGCAGGGCGGCCAGCTGGCGGACGACCATTTCAAGCGCGTGGACCCGCCGGGCACCGCGCTCGATTTCGGCATCCGCGCCAACACGGTGTGGCCCGCCGAACCGCATGACAGCCTGTTTGTCCATCCCCTGTTCGAGAAGGGCGAGGATGGCTCCACGGGCTGGCCGGAGGGCGGCTTCCGCCATTACCAGATCGTCGCGGTGAACGGCCTGCAGAATCTCTGGAACGGCGTGAGCGTGCGCTTCTCCGAGAAGGACTTCGCCGACTGGCCGTTCCGCTATGCGGAACTGGCGCCGCACTATGACGCGGTGGAGCGCCGCATCGTGGTGTGCGGCACCACGGAGAACATCCCCGAGCTGCCGGACGGCATCTATGTGCCGCCCAAGCCCCTGCGGCCCGCCGACCAGATGATCATCGACGCGGTGAACGGCCTCGATGAGCCCTATTCCCGCGCCATTCCCAACCGCAAGGCCATCGACACAAGGCCCGACAGCCCCAACGCCTGCGTCTCCACCGGCATCTGCACCTCCGGCTGCCCCACCGGCGCGGTCTACAAGTTCACCGCGCGCCTGCTGCCGGAGATCGCCAAGCTGCCGAACTACGAGCTGCGCACCGGAGCCAAGGTGGTGCGGCTGCTGCGCGAGCCCGGTTCGCGGCGGGTCATGGGCGTGGAATACCGCGACATGGCCACCGGCGAATCCCGCCTCCTCACCGCCGATACCGTGGTGCTGGCCACCGGCGCCGTGGAGACCCCGCGCATCCTGTTCAACTCGGCCGACGACATGGCCCCGGAGGGCATGGGCAACGCCTTCGGCCAGCTCGGCCTGCGGCTCCAGGACAATCCCAAGTCCGTGCTGTCCACCTCGCTCTGGCGGCTGTGGGGCAGCGGGCGGGACTTCGACATCGGCTATGGCGACCTCCTGATCCTCCTGTCGCGCGGCACCCTGCCGGACGGGGAGGAATTCCCTTTCATCGGCCATGCCATCCACGGCGTGCCGGACGTGCCCCATTATCTTGCCGGCATGAAGCGCTTCCCGCCTTTCATGAAGGAGCGGCTCTCCCGCTTCATGTTCCACTCCTATGTGACGCTGGGCCTGTTCTGCGCCGGCGATCCCAACCCCGCCAACCGGGTGCGGCCGGCCAACAGCTACGACCGGTTCGGCGTGCGCCACGTGACCGTGGATTTCTCCTCCTCCGCCAAGGCGGACAAGATGATGGACGCCATGGAAGCCTGGGGCCGCACGGTGCTGCGCCATGCCGGGGCGACCTCCATCTATCCGTCACGGGACAATAGCGGCACCGGCATCCACTATGCCGGCACCACCGCCATCTCTGCGGACCCGGGCAAGGGCGTGGTGGACGCGGACCTGAAGTGCCACGACCTCGACAATGTCTATGTCTGCGACGGTGGCGTGGTGCCGGTGCTTCCCGACAAGCACCTCACCCTCACCATCATGGCCATGGCCCACCGCCTCGCCGGCCATCTGGCGGAGAAGGCCCGCTCCGGCGCCGCCGCTCCCGCCCAGCCGGCCCACGCCTGAACCGGCTCTGATGCCCGCCCGACGCCCCACGGGGCTTCGGGCTGCTCAGCGGTGCTGCCAGACCTTGACGGCGGACACCAGCAGGATGACCGCGAGGCCGGGCAGCAGGATCTCGCTCGGCACGAGGCCCAGCAACTGGCCGCCGAGGAGGCTTCCCGCCACGGAGCCCGCCGCCATGATGACGAGGAAACGCCGGTTGCGGCCCAGCACGGCGAAGCTGCGATCCTGGCTGTAGCGGGCAAAGCCCACGACCATGGTGGGCAGGCTGATGGCCAGCGACAGGCTGCCGGCCAGCTTGATGTCGGCACCGAACAGCATCACCAGCGTCGGGATCAGCAGCTCCCCGCCCGCCACCCCGAGCAGCGACTGTCTCTTATTACACATCTGACGCTGCCGACGACTTAA
>NZ_JAIVFN010000039.1 GCF_030015065.1 Xanthobacter autotrophicus
GCCCTCGGCGGCAGAACGCCGGAGGAGGTCCATACGGCCTGCGACAGCATCGACATGGCGGCGTAACGCACACCAGAACCAAGCTTAGCAAAGCCGCCAATCTGTCCGCCAAACCGGGACCACCTCACTGGAAATGGTTCGAATGCCTGACCGAGACCAAGAAGGCGCAGGCCCGTGCCAAGCTGGAAGCCCTGCAGGCGGTGGATGCGCTCGTCGTCGCCGGCACCGAGCGCGACCTCGCCATGATGATGGTGGCCGGCCAGCTCAAGCTCACCCGACGCACCCTCTACAACTGGGCGGCGGAGGTGCACGGCATCGAGCGGGCCGACTGGCTCCCCTTCCTCGCCCCGCAGCATGCCGGGCGGCAGGCCGAGGCCGAGTGCTCGCCGGAGGCGTGGGAGTGTTTCAAGGGGCTGTACCTGCGGCAGGAGCAGCCCACCGCCACCAAGTGCTATCGCGACCTTGAGAAGATCGCGAAGGAGCGGGGCTGGACCATCCCGTCGCGCAAGACACTGGAGCGCCGCTTGGCCAAGCTCGACCGGGCGACCACCGTCTATTTCCGGCAGGGGCCCGAGGCGCTCAAGCGCCTCTATCCCGCCCAGCAGCGCGACCGCACCGCGCTCCATGCGCTGGAGGCGGTCAACGCGGACGGCCACAAATGGGACGTCTGGGTCAAGTGGCTGGACGGCACCATCGCACGGCCGGTCATAGCCGCCTGGCAGGACCTCTATTCGGGCCTCACCCTGGCGTGGCGGGTCGACCGCAGCGAGACGAAAGAGGTGGTTCGGCTCGCCTTCGGCGACGTGGTCGAAACCTACGGCATCCCCGACCACATCGTCCTCGACAACGGGCGGGCGTTCGCCAGCAAGTGGCTCACCGGCGGCACCGAGACCCGGTACCGGTTCAAGGTGAAGGATGAGGACCCCACCGGCCTCTTCCCCGCGCTCGGCTGCGAGGTGCATTGGGCGACACCCTACCACGGCCAGTCCAAGCCCATCGAGCGCATGTTCCGGGACTTCTGCCAGGACATCGCCAAGGATGTTCGCCTCGCCGGCGCGTGGACCGGCAACACGGTGGCCAACAAGCCGGAGAATTACGGCTCGAAGGCCATCCCCCTCGAAGTCTTCCTGCAGGTGATCTCCGAGGGCATTACCGAGCACAACAGCCGGCTCGGCCGGCGCACCGGCACCTGTGCCGGCAAGCTCTCATTCCAGCAGGCTTTTGCTGCCTCCTACGAGGTGTCGCCTATCCGTCAGGCGACGGCCGAGCAGGCCCGCCTGTTCCTCCTCGCGTCCGAGCTGGTCACCGCGCGGCGGCCGGACGGCGCCGTGCACCTCTACGGCAACCGCTACTGGTGCGAGGCGCTGGTGGACGCCATGGGCCGCAAGGTGGTGGCCCGCTTCGATCCAGACGCGCTGCATGCCGGCGTCCACCTCTACCGGCCGGACGGCGCCTATCTCGCCTTCGCCCCCTGCGTGGAGGCGGTGGGCTTCTTCGACACCGAGGCGGGCCGTGCCCATGCCCGCGCGCGCTCCGATTGGCTCCGGGCGGCCAAGACCATGGCCCACGCCGAGCGGCGCCTCGCGCCCGAGGACGTGGCCGCCATGCTGCCGCAGGTCACGCCGCCCGAGCCGCCCGAATCCAAGGTGGTGCGGCCGGTGTTCGGCACCGTCGGCAATGCGGCCCTCAAGGTGGATCACGCGCACGACCAGGAGGCCGTGCTCACGGATTTCGGGAAAGCCGTCGCGATGCTCGTCGCCTCCCGAAAAGGAGACGGCGCGGAGGAGTGAGCCCCGCGCCGTCGATCACAACAGGTCAATGTCAGCAACCAGGAATCCATAGCATGAATATCGCGGTCGGAGAAACGCTGACCCTCGAAGAGATCGAGGCGATCCGCGCGGAAGTGCGCATCATCATGGCGGAAGAAGGCCTGACACAGGCCGACATCTCCAAGGAAACCGGCATCGCCTACGGCACCTTCACCGCGTGGAACGCCGGAACCTACAAGGGTGACAATTCCGGCTTCGCCATCAAGGTGCGCCGGTGGCTGGAAACCCGGCGCGAGCGCAAGCGCACCCATTCGGTACTGCCCAAGGCGCCGAGCTTCGTCGCCACGCCCACGGCGCAGACCGTCATGGAGATCATGGCCTTCGCCCAGGCGGCGCCGGATCTTGGCGTGGTGGTGGGGGGCGCCGGCATCGGCAAGACCACGGCCATCGAAGAATACCAGCGCCAGCACTCCAACGTTTACGTGGTGACCGCCGAGCCCTGCCTCTCCAGCCCCAACAATATGTTGTCGGCCATCGCCGACGAGCTGGGCGTCATCGAGCGGCGCAACACCTATGTGTCGCGTGCCATCGTCGCCCGGCTCAAGGGCGCCTCGGCACTGCTGGTGGTCGATGAGGCGCAGCACCTGTCCAGCCAGGCGCTCGACCAGCTGCGCACCATCCACGACAAGGCCCGCTGCGGCGTCATCGTCTCGGGCAACGAGAGCGTGTTCGCCCGCCTGCAGGGCGGCGAGACCAAGGGCGCGCAGTTCGCGCAGCTGCATTCGCGGGTGGGCATGCGGATCGTGCAGGCGACGCCCCGCGCCCGCGACATCTGCGCCCTGGTGGCGGCCTGGGGGATCGATGCGGCCTCGCCCGAGGCCAACCTCCTCAAGCTGATCGCCCGCAAGCCCGGCGCCCTGCGCGGCCTCACCAAGGCACTGCGCATCGCCAACATGCTCGCGGCCGGCTCCGGCGAGGCCTTGAGCGCGCGGCACATCCGGCAGGCCTGGTCGCAGCTGTCGTCGTCCAGCCTCGACACCGCAGCGTGAGGAGGCGGCTATGCACCTGTCCCAGGAACTCACCCTCATCGCCCAGTGGTACGAGCGCCACCTCTCCGGCGACATCGTCATCACCGCCCCGGCCGCCTATGTTCTGGCCGGCCAGTTCCGCGACTACGCCGCCCGTGCCGCCGAGCTGGAGGAGCTGGCGCGCACCCTCACCCAGATGGAGGCCGTCGCCCAGGACTTCGACGCCCTGGCGCAGCTGGGCGGAACCGCGCCACGCCGGGCTGTCGTGCCCTCGGCGGCGATGGGCGCGGACAATGTCGTCGCCTTCCCGGCGGCACCGCGCAGCGGGGGCGCCGCATGAGCCGGCTCTGCCTCGACAAGGTGCCGGCCGGCACCGCCGATCGCATCGTGAGATGGATCGCCCAGGGGTGGTCCATGCCCATGATCGCCAGCGAGCTGGGGTGGCAGATCACCTCGGCCTACACCTACTGCACCCGCCTGGGGATCGCGCTGCCCGGCATGGGCGCCCACGCCACCGCGCGGCGCGCCACGGGAGGCGCGAGCGGCCTGATGAAGGCCGCCATCCCCGTGCCCAAATGGGTGCCGGACAGCCTGAGGGGCGAGTACCGGGACTTCGCCGCCGACTTTGGCGAGGAGGAGGCGGCCCGCCGCATCCGCCGCCTCAAGCGCGAGATGCAGGAAGGGTGCGCGGCATGAGCGCTCCCGTCTCCATCTCCGCTTTCCACCGGGCACTGGACATCGCCGACTTCCTGTCCACATCCGGCAACCGGCGACAAATTCACAGGGTGTCCGTGGACGACACCCGCGATCTCGTCCGGACCGTGGTCGCCCTCGCGCGCGTCGCCCAGGCGGCGGCGGACTATCTCGTCGCCCAGGAGGTGGCGCTCGACGCCACGGAGCACCCGCTCGACACCACGGAGAAGTTCGCCGCGTCGGAGGCCGCCGATGCGGCTGTCGGCGCGACCCATGACGCTCTCACCGAGGCGCTTGTCGCGCTCGGCTACCTCATCCTTGAAACCCCGGAGACCACCAATGGAAACGCAGGCTGAATACGTGGCGGCGCCGTACAGCGACGGCGTGATTGAAGTCAGCGGCAAGAAGTACATGGCAGACGCCAAGGGCGCCCTGGTGCCCTTGGCCCTCGTCAAGCCGGTGGACAAACTCACCGACGAAGCCGTGCGCAAGATGATCCACTACGCGCGTGACCTGTCGGCTCAAATTGGCCGGTTCCGCGGCCATTGCTTCGATGATGTCGGCTCCCTTCAGGCTCTTATCGCCCAGGAGTACGGCGCCACGGTCGGTGGCCAGAAGGGCAATATTTCGCTGACCACTGTCGACGGCACGCTCAAGGTGCAGGTGCAGGTGGCCGACCTGATCGAGTTCGGCGCCGAGCTGCAGGCGGCGAAAAAGCTTCTGGATGCCTGCCTCTCCGAGTGGGCGGAGGGTTCGCGCGACGAGATCCGCGCGCTCGTCACCCGCGCGTTCCAGGTCGACAAGGAAGGTGTCGTGAACCGCGCCGAGCTGTTCATGCTGCTGCGCTTCGACAGCCCAGACGAGCGCTGGCGCAGCGCAATGGCTGCGATCCGCGACAGCATCCGCGTGATCGGGTCGAAGACCTACATCCGCTTCTACGAGCGCGCCGCCCCTGATGCTCAGTGGCAGTCGATCAGCATCGATCTGGCTCGGGCCTGAGGAGGGGATGATGGCTGAGACCAAGGGGCCGACGCCCATCTCAACCGAGCTGGACCTCTATCTTGAGAGCTTCCAGGTCGTGCTCACCTTCACCTTCGGCAGCGAAGAAGAGGCCGATTCTGTCTTCGACAAGATGGGCGCCTCCATCAAGGCCAAATTGCTGGAGATCAAAGCCGTCCAGCCGCGCGCGCCCATCGAGAGCGACGGGGGTGCAAAATGACCTTCTTCGCCTTCACCAACCGCGCTGGCGTCATCGGCTTCGGCCACCGCATACCGGCAGACGCCCTCCACATCGCGGACGATCCAGACCAGGGGCGGCTGCACGACGTGGTCGAGGGCCTGGCCCGCCACGACCATGACGGGGAAACCCTGCTGGTGCCCGGCATCCCCGAAGCCACCTTCGAGTTCGATGCGGTGGATGCGCTCCTGGAGTTCCGACGCCGGGTCGCCCGTCGCCTTGCGCAGGAGGCGCGGCCATGACGGCGCTCGATCTCCACTGCGACGACGCCACGCCCTTCGCCGACGAGGCCGGGGCCAACCAGCATTATCGCGAGGTGGGCCTCCGCCTTGGCCGCGGCGTCCGCACGCCCATCGTCGGCCGGCGGCCGACCAGGGTTGTCCAGGCGGAGCCGCCGGCGCCTCTCGTTGCCGCCGCCCCTCCGCCGCCGCCCCGCGTGGCGGATGCCATGCCCGGCCTGGTGATCGGGCCGGCCAACGCGCTCGCCGTCCAGGCGCTGGAGCACTTCGCCGCCGGCGCCATCGAAGGCCCGCTCTACATCCAGGGCGCGCCGGGCCTCGGCAAGTCGCTGCTCGCGACGGCAGCGCGCATCCTGTGCCCCACCGCCGTGGTGCTCGATGACGCCGACGACAAGATGGCGACGCCAGCCATGCAGATGAAGCCGGCGCGCCTGGTGCTCACGTCCGCGGCGCTTCCCGTGGAGCAGGCCAATCCGACCCTGCGCCGCATCTGCCGGGAGGCCGCGCTGGTCACCCTCGGCGCGTTCGACCGGAACCACACTCAGGCCGTGGCGCTGGCGATGGTGCAGACGCATCGGCTCCATTTCCCGGAGTTTGGCCTGCCTGAGATCGTGCTCGACCACCTCGTCGAGCACTGCAGGGAGGGTCATGTCCTGGGCGCCGCCATCAAGGGCCTGCTGATGCGCCACTGGTCGGGCGCCGACATCACCGCCGGTGCGGCGGCGGAGATCCTGGCGGCCTACGAGGGGGAAAGGGCGCTCCAGCGCATCACGATTGCCCAGGTCCGGAAGGTGGTGGCGGCGCATTACGGCGTGTCCGTCGTGGACCTCTGCTCGCAGCGGCGCACGGCCGCCGTGGTGCGCCCCCGCCAGATCGCCATGTACCTGGCCAAGATGCTCACCCTGCGCTCCCTGCCGGAGATCGGCCGGGCCTTCGGCGGGCGCGACCACACCACCGTGCTCCACGCCACCCGCAAGTTCGCGACCCTCGCGTGCACCAATGCCGCGGTCGCCCGCGAGATGGCGATGCTGGAACAGAAGATCCGCGGGGGAGGTGAGGCATGACACTCGCGCATGGTGTTGCGAGGGGAGCCGATGGTCAGCCCCTCGCGATCGGAGATCGCGAAATGATCGCCGCCGCCCCCGCCTCCTCCAAGCAGATCGGCGCCATCCATGCGCTCAAGGCCCGCATGGGGCTCGACGACGACAGCTATCGCAATGTGCTCCAGGCCGAGACCGGCCAGCGCAGCGCCAAGGGCCTGTCCGCCACCCAGGCCGGCCGTGTGCTGGACCGGCTGAAGGCCTGGACCAATCCCGTCGCGCCTGCGGCTGCTGCGCCCGTAAAGCCCGCGGCCGAGGGCGCCCTGCGGCTGGAAGGCGCCTATGTCGGTGTGTGCCGCGCGCTCTGGCTCGCCTGCTACAATCTCGGCCTCGTCAGGGACCGCACCGACCGCGCTCTTGTCGCCTTCGTGGAGCGCCAGACCGGCATCGCCTCGCTCAACTGGGTCCGTGACGGCAAGGACGCCCGCAAGGTGATCGAGGCGCTGAAAGGGTGGCTCGGCCGGTCCGACATCACGTGGGACGTGCCCGCCGACACCCTCGCCAAGTGGGGCTATACGCTGCCGCGCTGGCGCAAGCTGGCGGTGATCCGCGCCCAGGTGAAACGCCTCCACGAGATGGGCGAGTACGCCGCCACCCCGACCCGCGCCGCCCTGGACGCGGCCGACGAGCGCGGCCTCGACGAGATCTCCTCGGACCTCGGGCGCCGCCTGCGCAAGGCCCTCGGCCGCAAGACGGGAGGCAAATGATGGCCCGCCGTCGCTCGCCCTCCTGCCGGCGGCCGCGCCGCCGCGCTGTCACCATCCCTTTCGAGACGCTGCTCGCCGGCGACCCGGAGCTGCAGCGCTATCATGCGCGCTGCACGGGCAACGGCATGTCGCTGCGCACGCCGCGTCTCTGGAGCCGCCGGGACGGCAGCTTCACCGCGCGTTTCGAGTGGTGCCGCCACGACGGGGCGAACACCACCTCCATCGTCTACACCTGCACCTATGTGCGGGAGGCGGCGGCGCAGCCATGAGCGATCTGCCGCCCCCCACCCGCGAGGTATCGCGCCTCGCCCGCCTGATCGGGCCGGAGCCGACGCTTGCGCTGGTGGAGCGGTGGGGCGGCACGCGGCTCTATGTGCCTAGCCCGATCCCGGAAGGGCACGAGATCTGGCATGTGGTCGGGGTGGACGCGGCGCGCTATCTCGCCGAGCGCTACGGGCACGGCCAGATGATGGTGCCGGTGGCCCGGCGCTGGCGGGTGCTTGTCTATCGCGCCCGAGGCATGTCTTATGCGCAAATCGCGCGGGCGGTGGGCGGCAGCGAGCGCTCCGTGTACCGCATCCTCTCCGAGACCGAGGGCGCGATCGGTCAGATGGATTTCTTCGACCGCCTGATCTGATCAGCCTGCACCTGTCAGCATGTCCGCTGCGGGTGCGCACGGCCATCCTGCCTCATCTCCACCGATGAGGCGCCCATGCTCTCCCAAGACATCATCGACGCCGTCGTCGCCGCGGCCAAGGACGCGCAGATCCCGCCCGCGGCGCTCCTCGCCGTCGTGGAGGTGGAGAGCGGCGGCACCGCGCTGGAGATCGACGGGCGCACCCCGCGGCTGCTGTTCGAGCGCCACGTCTTCCATCGCGAGCTGAAGCAGGGCTGGCCCGGCAAGCTTGCTGCCGCCGTCAAGGCCGGCCTCGCCATCCCGAAGTGGTCGCGCGACACCCAGTACAAGGATCAGGGCAACTCCCGCGCCCGCCTCGCGCTCCTCGCCCGCGCCCGCGCCATCGAGGAGGAGCCGGCGAACCGCGCCTGCAGCTGGGGCCTCGGGCAGACCATGGGCTTCCTGGCCGAGGAGCTGGGCTACGGCACGGCCACCGCCATGGTGGCGCATATGACGGCCGGCGGCATTGCCGCCCAGGTCGACATGATGGTCGCGGAGATCCGCAAGAAGGGCCTCGTCGACGAACTGCAGCGGCAGGACTGGGTCGGCTTCGCCATCCGCTACAACGGCCCCGGCTATGCCAAAAACCAGTACGACACCAAGCTCGCCGGAGCCTTCCGCCGCTGGGAGCGCTGGCTTGCCGCCGCGGCTGCAGGCGCGGCCGATCCGCCGCCGCAACACACCCGGCTGACGAAGCGCGAGATCGAGGCCGTCCAGCAGCAGCTCATCGACCTCGGCTATCCCAAGGTCGGCATCGTGGACGGCAAATGGGGTCCGGACACCACGGGCGCGGTCAGAGCGTTCCAGGTCTACGAGGGCCTGTCCGGCACCGGCGACTATGACGACGCCACCCGGCAGGCCCTCGCCGAGGCGACGCCCCGCGCCGTTTCCGATGCGCGTGCCGCCACCACGGCGGATGACCTGCGCGCCGCCGGCTCACAGACGGTTGCCATCGCCGACAAGGGGCGCGGCATCGTCAGGACCATCGTGGGCCTCGGGCTCGCCGGCGGCGCCAAGGAGGCGGGCGATGCGGGGTTGCTCGACCAGGCGCAGTCCGCCGTGGACCAGGTGCAGGCCGTGCGCCCGCTGGTGGAAGGCGCGCGCGAGCTGATCGGCTGGGCGACGTCGCACTGGTGGATCGGCGCCCTCATCGTCGGCTTTGTCCTCTGGCGCCAGTTCGGCAGCGTTATCGAGCGCCGCGTCGCCGACCAGGTGAGTGGCCGTCATGCGTGAGCGCTCTCCCGATCGCGATTTCGAGGTCGCCCTGGTCATCCTGCGCGAGGGCCACGCGGTGGCCCGCCGCCGGTGGGCCGACGCCTGCGGCCCGGTGGAGCTGCTGCCGCCGGCCTACATCCATATCGGCCCCGAGCGCCGGCTCATGGGCGTGTGGCGGGGGCCGCCGGTCCGCATCCGCGAATATCGCCTCACCGGCGAGGACCTGCTCGCCACCGACTGGCGGTGCATCCCCGCGTCGGAGTTGCTGGCCAGCGAGCGGGGGCGGTTCTGATGCTGAAAGCCCTCGGCACCCTCCTGCTCGATCCCGCCGCGCTCCTGCTGATGCTGGTGGCCGGCGCCGGCGGCGCCCTGTGGGGCTGGCACGGCGGCGAGGCCGCAGCCACCGGCCGGTGCGAGGCCGGCGCCCTGCGCGCCCAGCTCGCCACCGTCACGGCGGCGCGCAACGCCCTGCAGGCCCGTCTCGACACGCTCGCCACCCTTGCCGCTTCCGACGCCGCCCGTGCCGCCGAGGCGGCGCAGGCGGACAGGTCCAACGCACAGGCCGTCCATGCCACCCCTCCAAATCCCCGCGCTTGCCTTGATGCTGATGCTGCTCGCCGGCTGCGCGGCATCCGTTGAGCCGCCGCCGCCCCCGCCACCCAGCGTGCTGCCGGAGATCCCCGAGGACATCCGCGCCTGCCTGCACATGGAGGGCGTCGAGATCCCCGAGCGCGGTCTCGATGCCGGTGAGGTGGAGAAATTCTGGAAGGGCGACCGCCGCATCCTCGCCGCGCTGGGGCGCTGCGGACAGCGGTTCGTCCTTTGGTACGACCAGCTGAGGACGAACTGGCGATGATGGCGCTCATCAAGGACTGGGTGTGGCTGGTGACGGCCATCGGGCCGTTTCTGCTGGGCATCGGCCTGCTCTACTTGCGCAGCCAGTTTCCGACCAAGGTGGAGCATGCAGCAGCGGCGGAGACCTTGCGCGCCGAGCATGCCAAGGCCACCGGAGACCTCAAGAAGTCCATCACCGAGCTGACCGCCCAGGTGGAGGAGCGGCGGAGCGATACCGATCGCCGGCTCATCCACCTGGAGGCCGTCACCGAGCACCTGCCCACGCGCTCCGATATCGCCGCGCTCGACCGCCGGATGTCGGACGTGGAGCGCCAGAGCGCCGTGACCGCCGAGACCGTCCGCGGCGTCGAGCGCATCGTCGCCAAGGTGGATCGCACCGTGGAGATGGTGCTCGCCAACCAGATCCAGGACGCAAGATCCTGAGGAGACAATCGTGAGCCTTGCCGAAGATCTTGCCCGCGACCGCCGTCGCCTCATCCTGGAGCATCTCGCCGCGGCCGAGGGGCACGGCCTCGGCGCCGGCGTGCTGGAGACGGTGGTCGCCCAGGCGCGCCACCGCGCCTGGCGCGACGTGGTGCAGGCCGACATCGCGCTGCTCGCCCAGCACAACCTGGTGCGCACCGAGGACCTGCCCTCGGCCATCGGCCTGCAGACGTGGGTAGAGCTGACGGGTCTCGGCCTCGACGTCGCCAACGGCCGCGAGCACCCGGCCGTCGCCCCCAAGCTGCCGAGCTACTGAGATGGGCAAACGCTCCTCGGTCGACGCGCTCCCCCAGGAGGTCAAGGACTGGCTCATGCGCCTGCGTGAGCAGGGCGCGACCTATGACCAGATCGTCGCCAAGCTGCGCGAGCTGGACAACCTCGCCGTGGTGCCGTCGCGCTCGGCGCTGCACCGGCATATCCAGGAGGCCGAGCGCACCAAGGAGATGGTGGATCGGCAGCGCATCGTGGCCGAGGCCATGGTCAAGGATCTGGGCGAGGTCGACGATAGCCGCGTCACCCGTGGCAACATCGCCATGTTGCATGCCATCCTCACCCGCGTGCAGCAGACGGCGATCGACGCCATGATGACCGGCGACGGCAGCATCGACATGTCGCCCGGCGAGATCATGCAGCTTGCGAAGGCCCTCGATCACCTCGGCAAAACCGCCAAGGACGACGTGGCGCGCACCATGGCGATCGAGAAGCGTGCGTTTGAAAAGGCTCGGGCCGCCGCCGCCGCGGTGGCGGTAGGCGTGGCGCAGGAGGCTGGCCTCAGCGCCGAACGTATCGCCGAGATCCGCCGCGGCGTGCTGGGGTTGCGCCATACGTCCACGCCCACCTCGCAGCCCGAGGACATCGGCGATGCGTAGCCCGACGCCGCAGGTGCTGCCCGCGCTCTCCAGCCTGGACGATCTCTTCCCGGTGCGATTGCTGCCGGCGGACCACGACCCGTTGGCGGATGGCATCCTCATGGCGCACCAGGTCGCCTGGATTGAGGACCGGTCCATCCTCAAGCTCGGCGCGAAAGGGCGTCGTACCGGCATCACCTATGGCGAGGCGCTCGACAACACGCTGATCGCCGCCGCCTCCCTCAGCGCCGGCGGCGACAATGTGTTCTACATCCCCGACGTGAAGGACAAGGGGATCGAATACATCCGCTACGTGGGCCATTTCGCGCGGGTGGTGTCGAAGGAGCTGGGCACGATACAGGAGTTCCTGTTCGAGGACCGGCTCCCCAACGGCGACAGCCGCAAGATCACCGCCTGGCGCGTGCAGTTCCTGTCCGGCTTCCGCGTCGTTGCCCTGGCCTCCCGGCCGGCCAATATCCGAGGCCTGCAGGGCGTGGTGGTGATCGACGAGGCGGCGTTCCATGCGGACGTGGCCGCCGTGATCGATGCCGTCAACGCGCTCCTCATCTGGGGCGGGCGCATCCGCATCATCTCCTCGCACAACGGCGAGGAGAACGCGTTCAACACGCTGATCAAGGACACGCGGGCCGGCCTCTACGACTACTCCATCCATCACATTCCGTTCTCGCTCGCGGTGAAGAACGGGCTGTACGAGCGCGTCTGCCTCATGCGGGGATGGACGCCGACGCAGGCCGGCCGGCAGGCATGGCTCAACACCGTCCTGCGCTCCTACGGTCCCCGCCATGAGGCGAGGGACGAAGAGCTTGAGGCCATCCCGCGCAAATCGTCCGGCGTCTACCTGCCGCGCGCCCTCGTGCAGAAGGCGCAGCGCCAAGGCATCCCCATCGTGCCGTGGTCGGTTTCGGAGACCTTCTACCTCGACGACGAACGCATGGCGGTGGGAAAGCGTTGGTTCGCCGAGCACGTTCGCCCGCTGCTCGCCGCTCTCGATTCCTCCAAGCGTCATGTGCTCGGCCAGGACTTCGCCCGAGACGGCGACCTCTCGGTGATCGTGGTCGCGGAAGAAGGGCTCGGGGACGTCTGGTCGGTCGCCTTCCAGATCGAGCTGCGGCGCGTGCCGTTCGATGTCCAGCGCTACATCCTGTTCGAGATCCTGGACCTGCTGACCCGGTGGCTCGCCAAGCTCGATGCCCGCGGCAACGGCCAGTCACATGCAGAAGCTGCCCAGCAGAAGTTCGGTGTCGACCGCGTCGAGTGCGTGATGGCAACGGCGCAGTGGTACGCACTCCACTTTCCGGAATACCGCGCGGCCCTCGAAGACGGCACGTGGCTCTTGCCCATGGGTGAGGATGTCATCGCCGATCACCGGCTCGTGGTCCTGCGCAACGGCTTTCCGGCCATGTCCGACCAGCATGTGAAGGGCCAGGACGGTGAGTTCCGGCACGGCGACAGCGCGATCGCCGGCCTGCTTGCCCATGCTGCCACCGACTCGGAGCCGATGGAGTACGGCTACCGCCCGGCGGCCCGTCCCGCGGCCTCCACCGAGGGCGGCCTGGACCGCGACGGCTTCTGGCGGCCGGCTCGGGATGACCGACCGCGCCATTCCCTTCTGCCCCGATTCCGTGGAGGCCTGTGATGGCCCGCCTGTCCAAGATCCTCGGCCCCGATGGCCGCCCGGTGGACCTCGACGCCCTGTTCGACAAGGCCAAGGCGGGGCCGACGCTCACCGGCGTGCGCTCGCCCATCTCCGGCCACCCGGCGGACGGGCTCACGCCGGCGCGCTTGGCGCGCATCCACCGGGCCGCCGCCCAGGGCGATATCCTCGCCTACCTGGAGCTGGCCGAGGACATCGAGGAGCGCGACCTGCATTATGCCGCCGTGCTCGGCACGCGGAAGCGGCAGGTCTCGCAGATCCCGGTGACGGTGGAGGCGGCGAGCGACGATCCGGAGCACATCAAGCATGCCGATTTCGTCCGCGACTGGCTCTCCGAAGGGGTACTCGACGCGGCTCTTTTCGACCTCTGCGATGCCATCGGCAAGGGCTTCTCGGTCCTCGAAATCGAGTGGGAGGCCACGCCCGAACGCCCCGCCACCCCGACCGCGCTCACGTGGCGCGATCCCCGATGGTTCACGGTCGACGAGCTGAGCCTCGACGAGATCATGCTGTACGAGGGCATCGGCAAGGAGCCGCTGGCCCCGCACAAGTTCATCGTGCATCGGCACAAGTCCAAGAGCGGCCTCACCATCCGCTCCGGCCTCGCCCGCGTTGCCAGCTGGGCGTGGATGTACAAGGCGTTCACGCTGCGCGACTGGGCGCTGTTCTGCCAGAATTACGGCATGCCGATCCGCGTCGGCCGCTACGGCGCCGGCGCCACCGACGAGGACAAGGAGATCCTGTGGTCGGCGGTGGCGAACGTCGCCGGGGATTGCGCCGCCATCGTGCCGGACTCGATGAAGATCGAGTTCATCGAGCTGAAGAACGCGGCGGACGGCTCGAAGCTCTACGAGGCCCGCGCGAGCTGGATGGATGCGCAGATCTCCAAGCTCGTGCTGGGGCAGACGGCCACCACCGATGCCAGTCCCGGCAGCCACGCCGCTGGCAGGACGCACCGCCTGGTGCAGGAGGACATGGAGCGGGCCGACGCCCGTCTGATCGCGGCGACGCTCAACCGCCAGCTCGTCCACCAGATGGTGGCCTTCAACTTCGGGCCGCAGGCGAAATATCCGCGGCTCATGATCGGCCGGCCCGACGAGCTGCCCATCTCCGTCATCGTCGAGGCCATCGACAAGCTCGGGAGGCAGGGGCTGGAAGTCGAGGAGAGCCAGATCCTGGACCGGCTCGGCCTCACCGAGGCCGCCAAGGGCGAGAATGTGCGCAAGATCGGCGGGCGGCCACCGCCGGCGGAACCCAAGGCGCCCTCGGCGCCACCCATCCTGCCGGGCCTGCCGGGCGGCCCTCCGCTCGCTGGTGCCCGGCCGCCGGCGGCCGGCCTCACCCGTCATCTCGTGTCGCTCCATGCCTCGGCGCCCGACCCGGAATATGTCGATGCGCTCACTGTGCGCCTGGCTGCGGAGATGAGCGGCGTCATGGCCGGCCTCACCGGCGAGATCCGCCGCGCCTTCGACGAGGCGACCGACATGCAGGACCTCGCCGACCGCCTGGAGCGCATGCAGCTCGATCCCAAGGCGTTCGCTGAGGCGATGACGCGCGGCATGGCGCTCGCCCACCTGGTGGGACAGGCCGCCCTGGTGGATGAGCTGCGTCACGAGATCTGACCGGCGCCATGGCCACCACCCTCAGCGCGCTGGACCTGCCTTTCGAGGAGGCCATCGCCTTCCTGCGGCAGAAGGCGAACATCACCTCGCAGGACTACACGGACGTCTGGGGCAGGGCCAACGTCAAGTCCTTCACGGTGGCCGGCGCCGGCACGCAGGCGCTGGTGGACGATTTCCGGTCCGAGGTGGCAAAGGCGCTGGAGAAGGGCACCTCGCTCCAGGAGTTCCGCAAGTCCTTCGACGCCATCGTCACGAAGCACGGCTGGGACCACACCGGCACGCCGGGATGGCGCTCGCGGATCATCTTCGAGACCAATCTCGGCATGGCCTATAGCGCCGGCCGCTACGCCCAGCAGACCGAGCCCGAGACCCTCGCCGCCTTCCCTTTCTGGCAGTATGTGCACTCCGGCGCCCTGCATCCGCGCATCGAGCACAAGGGCTGGGACGGAACCGTCCTGCGCGCTGACGATCCGTGGTGGTCGACGCACTATCCGCCCAACGGCTGGCACTGCGGCTGCAGGACCCGTCCCGTCTCCGCCCGCGGCCTCGCCCGCATGGGCCGCAGTGGGCCGGACAAGGCACCGCGGGTGGAGATGGTGGAGCACGTCATCCGCAAGACCGGCGAGGTCGTCCGGGTGCCGAAGGGGATCGACCCCGGCTTCGACTACAATGTCGGCCAGGAGTGGACCGGGCGGGCGCCGCAGATCCCGGCCAATGCCACGTTGAAGCCCCGCGCGGCGGTGCCGGCCCTGCCGGAGATGCCGAAGACGCCGGCCGGGCCTGCGCGCCCGCGGGTGCCGGACGACGAGCTGGCAACCGTCCTTCCGGCCGGCCGGCCGCATGCGGGCACGCCGATCCCGCCCCGGCAGTTCGCATCCCTCGCGGAGGCCGATGACACCCTCGCGGCCGAGGCCGCGGAGTGGGCGGCATCCCTCTCGCGGGAGGAGCGATATGCGGTCGCCCAGTATCGCGGCTCCGCCGGGTTCCTCATGAACGAATTGCTGCGCACGGGCGCGAGCCACAGTGTGCTCGGTCCTCAGATCGAGCAGCTGACGACCGCGCTGGAGCGATCCCGGCTGAAGATGCCGGTGCGGGTCTGGCGCGGCGTGTCCGGCGGCCCGGCCCTGCGGCTGCAGGTGGGGGATGTGGTCCCGGAAGCCGGCTTCTTCTCGGCGACGGTGGATGCCCGCATGGCCGCGGAAATGGCTGGAGCCGAAGGTGTCGTCATCGAAATCGACCTGCCGGCGGGCGCGCGGGCGGCCTATATCAACCATGTGCCGCGCGTGTCCGCCGAGCCCGAATATGAGATGCTGATGCCCCCGCGCCGGCGCCTCCGCGCGATCTCCCGGGTCGGCAACCGCATCAAGGTCGAGGTGCTCGATGACTGAACGCGAGGAACTGCTCCAGCGCATCGCGGCGGCCGGCGTCGATGCGGCGTCCTATGCGGATGCGCCCATCGAAGAGCTGAGATGGACGGCGCAGCAGTATGAGCGTGCGACGCGCCTCATCGCGGAGAAGGGCCGGCTCGGCGCGTTGTGGAGCCAGGGCTTCGGTCCCGATGGCGGCTTCGGCCCCGGTGGCAAGCGCGGGAAATGAGCGGCGTCACCCTTCAGACGACCATCGCGGACAGCGCCGCCCGGGCCTACTTCACCGCGCTCGCCACCGTCATGGACGACACCACGCCCGTGATGCGGGCGATCGGCGTGGGGCTGGTGGAGGGCACCCACACGCGCTTCGAGCACGCGGTGTCGCCGGACGGCCAGCCCTGGGCGCCGCTGCTGCCGGCTTACGCGGCCATCAAGAAGGGGCCCGGCATCCTGCGCGAGAGCGCCATGCGCGGCGGCCTCATGGGCTCCATCACCTTCCGCGCCGGCCGCGCCGAGGTGGAGGTGGGCACCAACAAGATCTACGCCGCCGTCCACCAGTTCGGCGCCACGATCGAGCCGAAGAACTGGCCGTGGCTGGTGTTCCGGCTCGCGTCCGGCATGGTCTTCGTCGGCAGCGTGACCATTCCGGCGCGGCCCTATATCGGCATCTCGCGCGACGACGAGCAGATGATCCTGGAGACCATCATCGACGCGCTCGACCGGCGCACCGGGAGCCGGCCGCTCTAAGAGGCGCGTAAGAGGCGTAAGAGGCGCCTCCGGCGGGCCTCGACAGGGGGCGGGCTGTCGAAGTACCCATGGCAGGGCCGCGCGGCTCCTGAGCCATCCCTGCGCGTCGCCGCGCCCCGCGCCCCGGATCTGCAGCCTGCACCTGTCAGCATGTCGCGATCATCGCGCGGCGGGCACTGTCGCCGGCATGCTCGTTGATCTGATCCTCTTCTCCGCGTTCGCCGGCGACGACGTGCCCGAATGGGTGCACCTCGTGCCCGCCGGGACGTTCAAGGGCCGCGACGGCCGCGGACCCTACACGCTCGACGCCCAGGCCGTCCTGTCGGGCCTCAAGGCCGGCGGCAAGCTCGCCATCGACGAGAACCATGCCATCGACGTGGCGGCCCCGCGGGGCGAGCCCTCGCCGGCGCGCGGCTGGATCGTGGAACTGCAGAGCCGGGCCGATGGCATCTGGGGACGGGTCGAGTGGACCGGCAGCGGTCGCCAGCTCATGGCTGACAAGTCCTATCGCGGCATCTCCCCGAACCTGCTGGTAGAGCGCGCCACCGGGCGTGTCGTGGGCGTGGTCCGCGCCTCTCTCGTCAACGATCCGAACCTCTTTCTCGCCTCCCTCCACAACCGGAGTTCCGATCACATGGATCTCGTCAAGCTGCGGGAGGCCCTGGGCCTTGCCGCCGACGCATCCGAGGCGGCGATCCTCGCCGCCATCGGCGCGCAGAAGACGGCCGTCTCCACCCACCAGGCGCAGACGGCCGCCATCGCCAAGGCCCTCGGCCTCGCGGACGGCGCCACCGGCGACCAGGTGGTGACCGAGCTGCAGGCGCGCCAGTCCGACGCCGGCAAGCTCGCCGCCGTGAAGTCTGGCCTCGCCGCCGCCGGGCTCGATTTCGACAAGGTGACCGCCGTGCAGATCGAAACGCACCTGCGCGCCGGCGGCGGGGGCGAGGAGGTCGCGACCCTGCGCACCACCGTGACCGAGCTGCAGACGCAGCTGGTCAACCTCCAGAACGACACCGCCAGGGAAAAGGCGGTCGCGTTCGTCGACGGCCAGATCGTGGCCGGCAAGATGATCCGCACCCTGCGCGACCATTACATCGCCCGGCACATGAAGGAGCCGGAGGCGGTGGAGAAGGAGCTGGGCGCCCTGCCGTCGCTCCACGTGGGCGGGCGCCGCGCGCCGCCCGCCGCGGCGCAGGACGGCGCGGCTCTCAGCGATGCCGATCGCGAGGTCTGCGAGCTGATGGGGCTCGATCCCAAGAAGTTCGCCGAGACCAAGAAGTCCATGGAGGTGCTGTGACATGGCCGCGCTCACCAAGGATCGGGACACCGCCGAGCGGCGCAACCGCGACTTCTCCATCCCCGCGGCCGCGTCGAAGACCTTCTACGCCGGCGCCCTCATGTGCGTGTCGGCTACCGGCTACGGCACGCCCGGCGCCACCGCGACCACGCTCAAGGCCCTCGGTCGCGTGAAGCGGCAGGTGGTGAGCCCCGCCGTCGATGGTCAGGTCACTGTCGAGTACGAGCGCGGCCTGTTCCGCTTCGCGAACTCGACGTCGACGGACCTCATCACCCGCGCCGACATCGGCTCGCCGGCCTACATCGTCGATGACCAGACGGTGGCAAAAACCAACGGAAGCAACACCCGCTCGGCCGCCGGCATCATCCGCGACGTGGATGACCTGGGCGTCTGGGTCGAGTTCTGAGGACGCAGCTCCCATGATCGTCAACCGTCCCAATCTGCTCACCCTCGGCGTGGGCTTCAACACGGCTTTCACCCAGGGTCTCGGCCAGGGCGAAAGCCAGTATCAGCGCATCGCCACGCCCGTGCCGTCCACCACGGGCGAGCAGGAATATGGCTGGCTCGGCAAGGTGCCGAACGTGCGCGAGTGGATCGGCGATCGCCAGGTCCAGAACATCTCGGCGGGCTCCTATCGCATCAAGAACAAGGATTTCGAGCTGACCCTCGCCGTCGATCGCAACGACATCGAGGACGACAACATCGGCATCTATGCGCCGCTGTTCCAGGAGATGGGCGCCGCCACCGCCAGCGCCTATGACCGCTCCGTCTGGGGGCTGCTGAAGGCCGGCTTCACCACGCCCTGCTATGACGGCCAGTATTTCTTCGACACCGACCATCCCGTGCTCAACGAGAACAAGGTCGAGGTCTCCGTCGCCAACACGGACGGCGGCGCCGGCGCGCCGTGGTTCCTGATCGACGACAGGCGCACCCTGAAGCCGATCATCCTCCAGGTCCGCAAGGCCTGGCAGTTCGTGCCGAAGGACAAGCTCGACGACGACAACGTCTACCACTCCAAGAAATTCCTCTATGGCGTGGATGGCCGCTACAATGTCGGCTACGGCTTCTGGCAGTATTGCTGGGGCTCCAAGCAGCCGCTCGACGCGGACAGCTATGGCGCCGCCCGCGCGGCGCTCTCGGGCATGACCGGCGACTACGGACGCCCGCTGGGCATCATGCCCCGGCTCCTCATCGTGCCGCCTTCGCTGGAAAAGGCGGCTCGCGAAATCCTGCAGAACGACCGCAACGAGGTCGGCGCCACCAATCCCTGGAAGGGGACCGCCGAGCTGCTCGTCGTTCCGTGGCTGGCGTGAGCGGGAGGGCAGGCACCATGAAAATCAAGATCATCTGCGCGGCGCCGGGGATGCGCCGCGCCGGCGTCACGCACGCCGAAAAGGTCAAGGTCTGGCCGGCGGACACGTTCTCGGCCGACCAGATCGCCCAGCTGCGCGCCGATCCGGCGTTTTCGGTGGAGCTGGTCGACGATGACCAGGCGATCCCCGTGGCCGGCCCCGACCGTCCGACCGTCGAAGGCGTCCTGCGCCTGCTGCTGCAGGGCGCGCCCACGGACGATCTCGTCGCCGATCTGACCGATGCCGTCGTCACGGCACTCGGCCTGGGCACCGGCAACGAGGCGTTCCGCCCCGTCGCAAACCAGATCTTTGCGCAGCATGCCTATGCGGGCGACACCAATACCGAGGGGGCGCCGACGCCACCGCCGGCTGATGCGGGGCCGTCTTCGGACGGTCCCATGCAGGCCGGCACCGGCGATGCCCCGGACAACGCCGCACCCACCACCTCCGGACAGACCGAAGTGGATGGTGTCACCCATGGTGCCGAGGGCACCGGGAAAAGCGGCGAGGCGTCGGAGGAGGTGGCGGCCACCTCCTCCGAGCCGACCACTTCGGAACCGGTCTCTGCGCCGGCCAAGAAGGCCCGCGCCACCAAGTCCACCAGCTGAGCGGAGAAACGCATGTCTCCGCTCATTGCGGGCCCTATCTTCCGGCCCGAGACCAATCCGCTTCTGCCGGGCCGCATCGTGCATTACGTGCTGCCCGAGACCAGCCCGCGCGCCGGCGAGATCCGGCCCGCCATCATCGTGCGCGTCCATGCCGGGCTGGACCATCCGCTCTCGCCCGGCATGTGCAACCTCAAGGTCGTGACCGACGGCCCCAACGACGACTATCTCGCCGATCAGTGGGTCGGCTCGGTGCTCTTCTCCGAGCAGCTGGAACCCGGCTGCTGGAGCTGGCCCCGCCCGCTCGGTATCGAGAGTGTGCAGTCGTGAGCTACGCGACCGTCACCGACATGACCTCGCGCTTCGGGGACGTGGAGATGCTCCGCGTCTGCGTCGCCGATGGTCTCCTGCCGGCCGAGGGCGAGCCCATGCCCACGGCCCGCATCGAGCAGGCGCTCTGGGACGCGTCGGTGCTGGTCGACAGCTATCTGCGGGCGCGGTACGCCGTGCCGGTTTCGCCCGCCCCCGCCGAGCTGGTGCGCGCCACCTGCGTGCTCGCCCGCTACGACCTCGCCCATGGCGGCGACCGCGAGCCCTCCGAGCAGATGCGCCTGGCGCGCAAGGAGGTGCTGACCTGGCTCGCCGACCTCGGCTTCGGCCGGGTGTCGCTGGAAGGGCTGGTGCCCGTCTCCGCCGCCGCCGGCGCGCGCTTCGCCGACCGGCCGCGCGCCTTCACCTCCCGCACCGATGGAGGCCTCTAGATGGCCGGCGTCGATCCCATCACCGAGATCCACCAGGCGATCGAGCCGCTGCTGCGGCCCTATTTCGCGGAGCGGCGCTGGCACATCGAGCCGGTGCCGTGGCCCATGACCCAGACCGAGTTCCAGCGCCTGCTGGGCGTCACGCCCTGGATCGGCCTGCACTGGGAGAAATTCACGCCCGACGCCAATTGCGGCCGGCGCCTCAAGGGCGCGCACCAAATGCGGCTCACCCTGTGCGTCAAGAATGCCGGCGGCCGCGCGACGCGGCTCCTGGGCGACCGCCTGGGGCCGGGCCTGTTCCCGTCGCTCACCACCGCCGCGGCGGTGCTGCATGGTCGCGCCCTGCCCGGCATCGGCACGCTGGCCGTGGGCAGCGTGGAGCAGAGCTACAATGACGGCTATGGCGGGCTCGACATCGCCATCGGCACCCTCACCTTCAGCTGCCACACGCTGTTCGGCGACACCCTCGGCGCCGTCGCCGAGGCGCCCGAGTTCGCCCAGCTCGTCTCCACCTTCGAGGTCGATCCGCCGCGCGAGGACGGCCTCCCCGTGACCACCACCACCGATCTGGGGACCTGACATGGCCGACGCCGACAAGATCTTCGCCCGGCCGGCGCCGGGCCTCACCCTGCCGCTGCCGGACGGCCGCCCTTGGCCGGCCGAGGGCGACTGGGTGGAAAAGGACCGCTATGTGCGCCGCCGCCTCGCCGCGCGCGAGATCGAGATCGTCGATCCGCCGCCGGCGTCCGCCGTGCCCGCCGAGACGGCGCCCGCGCCGGCTGAGCCTGCGGCCGCGAAGACCACCAAGTCCCGGAGCTGAGCACCATGATCAACTTCGACGAGGTCCCGTACGAGTATTACAAGCCCGGCACCTATATCGAGGCGGCCGCCAACTATGACCGCGCCGGCCTCGTGGCCTATCCGGCACGCGCCCTCCTCATGGTGCAGAAGCTCGCCTCCGGTACTGCCCAGGCGCTCCAGCTCTACCGCATCACCCGGCCCGAGCAGGGCGCCGCGCTGTTCGGCGTCGGCTCGGTGGGCGACGACATGGTCCGCGCCTGGAAGAAGGCCAACAAGACCACCGATGTTTACGCCATCGCCCAGGGCGACGACGCGGCCGGCGTGGCGGCGACCGGCACCTTCACCTTCACCGGCGCCGGCGCCGGCGTGGTGCCGCTCTATATCGGAAATGTGCGCATTCCGGTGAAGATCACCACCGGCATGACCGTGACGCAGATGGCTACGGCGGCGGTGAGCGCCATCGCCCTGCGCGCCGGCCTGCCCGTTACCGCCAGCTCCGCCGCGGGCGTGGTGACGCTCACGGCGCGCCACAAGGGCGAAGTGGGCAACCATATCTCCCATGCCGTCGCCCGGCGCATCGACGACAGCATGCCCACCGGCATCGCCGTCGCGGTCGGCGCGATGGCGAATGGTGCCACCAATCCCGACGTCCAGGACATCCTGGACGCGATCGCCGCGGAGCGCTTCACCGACGTCGTCGTGCCCTGGGATGATTCCGGCACTCTCGACGCGCTCGCCGACGATTTCGCCGCGCGCTTCACCGCCATGGGCAGGAAGGATGGCGGCGTGTTCGTCGGCCATCGCGGCACCTTCGGTGCGCTCACCACCAAGTGCGCCATTACCAACTCGCCGCACATCACCCCCATCGGGGCGGACGGCATGATCGAGCCGCCCTGGGTGTGGGCATCCGCCCTCGGCGGCGTCGCGGCCTTCCAGCTCACCAACGATCCGGCCCGCCAGCTGCGCAGCCTGGTGCTGCCGGGCATCACCGCGCCGCCGTCCGCCGCCCTGTTCACGGAAGACGAGCAGAACCTCCTGCTGCAGGGCGGCTGCTCCACCTTCAACGCGCTGGATGACGGCGCCGTCACCCTCGACCGCGTGGTCACCACCTACAAGATGTCGCCGCTCGGCATCACCGACCACGCCTGGATGGACATCATGGTTCCGCGCGTGCTCACGCGTATCCGCTACGACTGGTCGGCCTGGACGTCGCTGACCTATCCCCGCTCCAAGCTGGCCGACGACGACAGCATCGCTGCCAGCCAGGACACGGATGGCGTCATCGTCACGCCGAAGCGCATGCTCGGGTCCTGGGGCGCCCGGTGCCGGCTCTATGCGGCGCGGGGCTGGATCGAGAACATTTCCGACACCCTCGCGCGCTCCCGCTTCGAGCGCGACGACACCGACCGCAACCGGCTCAACGGAAAGCAGCCGATCACGATCATGGGCAACCTCATGATCCTCGCCGGCCGCCTCGAGTTCGACGCCTGATAGGAGGGCTCAATGCCTCAGGTCCTCGGTATCATCAACATCACCTGGCGCGGCCGGCGCATCGACGTCGAGAAGGGCGCGAAGCTGAAGCTCGGTGGCCTCAAGAACAATGTGGTGGTCTACGGCCGCAAGGCCGGGCGGGCGCAGGAGTTCGTCAACTCCGAGATCACCGCCACCACGCACCTGGAGCGGGGCAAATCCTACCGCTCGCTCTACGACACGGAGGAGGGCGAGCTGGTGGTCGAGTGCGACACCGGCCAGATCTACACCTTCCCCGATGCGTTCCTCATGGACGGCCCCCCCGAGATGACCGGCGGCGAGGGCGGCAAGATCGAGCTGAAGTGGGGCGCCGGCGAATATGAGGAGATCGTGTCGTGACCAGCACCCGCCCCGCACTCGTGATTGAAGATCCCACCCCCACGCCGGCTGCCGCCACCACGTCGGCGAGCGACATCTTCGAGGCGCCGGCCGCGCCGGCGGCGGTGGTCGAGCCGATCACCTCGTCCGCCGTCATCGACGAGGACGGCTCGGCCGCGGCCGAGCTGCCGGCCCGCGCCATCCGCAACGAGGACGGCTCCGTCACCCTGCCTCTCGTCTATCCCGTGGCGCTGCAGGTGCGCTCCTCGTCCGGCACGGTGCGCACCGAGACGTTCGAGGCGCTGACCCTCCACCGGCTGACCGGCAAGGACATCCGCCTCATCTCCGCCGCGCCGGCCGAGGGCCAGCCGGCGGTGCTGCTGGCGTGCAGCACCCGCCTACGCCCCGCCATCGCCCATGCCCTGTTCGACCAGATGGATGCCTCCGACGTGCGGGACATGACGGCGGTCGCCACCCATTTTTTCGACGGTGGCCGCAAAACGCCGAAGTGATCCTCGGCGGGCTGGCGGCGAACACCGGGTTCGCCGCCGCCGAAATCGACGCGATGGATGATGGCGAGGCGCTTGGCTGGTGGCGGGCGCTCGCCGCCTACAACGAGGCCGCACAGGAGAGCTAGGCGATGGCCGGGAAGACGATGGAAGTCTCGGTCCTCGTCAAGCTCATCGACCGCATGACGGCGCCGCTGCGGGGGCTGCAGCGGGCCTTCGAGCGGTTCGGGGCGATTGCGCGGCGCATCGGCACCATCGGCGCGGCCATCGCCGGCATCTCCTTCGCCGTGCCGCTCCAGCAGGCCGCCGCCTTCGACCAGAAGCTGCGGGACATGGTGGTCACGGCCGGCGCGTTCGGCCAGGGCGCCGAGCGGCGCATCCGCGAGATCGGCGCCGAGATGGAGCAGCTGGCGCTGAAGGTGGGCATCCTTTCCGATCAGCTCACCGACGCCCGTGCACTGCTGACCTCTGCCGGCCTCGACGACGCGCTCATCACCCGGCTCATGCCCACCATCGGCCGGGTCGCCAAGGCCGCCAGCGCCGATGCGCTCGACACCGCCAAGACCGCCAGCGCCCTCGCGAGCAACCTGAAGATCGGCGCCGACCAGATGGAGCTGGCGCTCGCCAAGCTCATCACCGCCGGCAAGCTCGGCCGCTTCGAGTTCAAGGACATGGCGCGCGAACTGCCGGAGCTGACCGCGCAATTCGCGAAGTTCGGCGTGACGGGGATGGAGGCCGTCGCCTCCATCGGCGCGGCGCTCCAGGTCGCCATGTTCGGCACCAGCTCCACGAGCACCGCGGCGAACAACTTCAAGAACTTCCTCGCCAAGATCCTCTCGCCCGACGCCATCAAGAATTTCAAGGATGCGGGCGTCGATATCGTCCGGGTGATGGCCGACGCCACCGCGAAGGGCATCAACCCCATCGAGGCGGCCATCCAGAAGATCCTGAAGCTCACGAAGGTCCCGCAGCAGGAGGTCGATGCGATCTTCAAGAAGGCGAAGGCGGAGGGCAAAACGGACGCCCAGGCCGTGGAGGAGGTGAAGGAGCGCATCAAGAAGGTGATCGCCGGCTCGAAGCTGGGCGAGCTGTTCGGCGACATGCAGGTGCTCGACTTCCTGGTGCCGATGATGCTCAACATCGAAAAGTACAAGGAGTTCAAAGAGGCCATCAAGAAGGCCGGTCTCGATGACCTCGCCCGCGACTTCGACACCCAGTTCGCCGGCCTGTCGACCCAGATGCTGCTGTTTGGCGAAATCGGCACCCAGGCGATGCGCCGTGTCGGCCTCGCCTTCGCCAAGAACCTGCCGTGGATGAACGAGGGTCTGCAGGCGATGCTGCGTTGGGTCGCCCGGGTCGACAAGGCCTATCCCGGCCTCATCGACAACGTGCTGACGGTGGCCGGCGGCTTTCTCGCGGTGGTGACGGCGCTGGCCATCCTCGGTCCCGTCGTCAGCGCCGTGGGCGCCGGCATCGGCGTGCTCATCACCGTCTTTGCCGCGATCTTCTCCCCGATCGGGGCCGCTATTGCCGTGCTGCTGGCCCTCGCCGGCGTCGGCATCCTCATCTGGCGCAACTGGAGCCGCTTCGCCGGTCACTTCGGCTCCATGTGGCAGGGCCTGCGTGCGGTGGTCACGGGCGCGGTGCAGGGCATCGCCTCGCTGCTGCGGGGCGACTGGGCTGGCGCGGCGGAAGGCGGCCGGCTCATCCTTGCCGGCCTCAAGGCCATCGGCTCCGGCGCGCTCGGGGTGCTGCGCGAGCTGGGCACCATGCTCAACGAGTGGATCAAGCAGACCTTCGGCGTGGACGTGGTCGCCGAGGCGCAGAAGCTCGTGGCCGCCGTGACGGGGCTCGCGGACCAGCTGCGCCCGGCGGTGCAGGCCGGCTTCGATCGCGCCGTCGCCATCATCCGGACTCGTCTCGACGAGATCGGCGGCGCCATCGAACAGAAGATCAACTCCATCGTGGAGGCCACCCGCACCGCGTGGAACGGCCTCTACGATTCCGCCAATGCCGCATTTGAGAAGATCAAGAGCGCCTGGTCCTCGGCCGTCGCCTACATCTCCGGCCTCATGCCGAAATTCTCCGTGCCCTCGTGGCTCGGCGGCGGGGGTGCGTCCGGCGCCGAAGGCTCCAGCCCGGCGCCCGACGCGCCGGCGGCTCCCGCTGCGCCGTCGCCGCAGAAGCAATCCGCCATCCCCTCCGCTCGCGCCGTGGCCTCCCGCAGCGAGGTGGGCGGCCGCATCGTGGTCTCGGCGGTGGGCGGCGCCCAGGTGGAGCGGGTGCAGTCCTCCAACCCCACCGTCCCGCTGGTCAGCGACCGCGGCGCGGTGGTCGGCCGGGCGTGAGGCGCGCATGAGCATCTGGGACAGCGCCTCCTCTTTGCTGCCGGGCCTCAAGCCCGGCCGCTTCCGCGGCATCGACTTCCACGTGCCGGACGCGTCCCACGAGGTCGGCCGGCGCATCGTCGTCACCATCTTCCCCGGCATCGACGAGGTGGCGTTCGACGATCTGGGCAAGCATGACGGCCCCATCACCGTGCGCGGCCTCATCGTCGGCGACGATTACGTCACCCGGGCGCTGGCCCTGCAGGCGGCCCTGCAGACGCCGGGCACCGGCACGCTGCTGCACCCCTGGCTCGGCGAGAAGACCGTCGTGGTCGACCAGCCGGCCAGCATCCACTTTTCCGCCACCGAGCTGCGCGTCGTACGCTTCGACGCCACCTTCCGGCCGGCCTCCTCGCGCGTGCCCAGCTTCGGCTCGACGCTCGGCACGCTGCTCTCATCGGTCTCTGCCGTTCTCTCGGCGGTGCGCAGCTTCGTCGCCGCCGGCCGCCGCGCCATCGCCGGCGTCGGCACCATCGCCGCGGCGCGGGGCACCATCACCGCCGCCGCCGACCTCATCGAGGGCCGGGCCGCCGCCTCGCGCGGCGCGCCGGACCTCGCCGCCCCCCTGGCGGCAGGGCGCGCCGCGCTCGAAGCCGTGGTGGATGCCTCCGGCGAAAGCGACGACGTGGTCGCCTTCGCCGCCGCCCTCGTCGCCCTGCCGGCCCCCATCGCCGCCCTCGCCATCGGCCGCGACGTGCCGGCGATCGGCAGCTACAGCGGCGAGACCGAGACCCCCTCGCTCACCGCCCGGCCTGGGGCGACGCTGCTCCTCGCCATCGCCGCGGCCGCGCGCGAGATCGAGGCCATCGGCCTGTCGGCCGAGGCCGCCCGCTTCGCGGTCGAGGTGGCGGCGCTCGCCCGCGCCGTGGAGACGGCGGCGGAGATCGACTATGAGAGCCGCCAGGACGCCGTGGCCTGGCGCGACGCGCTCGACGACGCGCTCACCCAGGCCGAGGCGGATGCCATCGCCCTCGCGCCCGATGCGCCGGGGCAGGTGGCTCCCGTGCTCGGCGCCATCACCCAGCTGAGGGCCGACCTCGCCTCCGACCTCCATGAGGTGATCGGCCGCCTGCCCGAGGTGCGCGTCTTCCAGCCGGTCGGCGTGGTGAGCGCGTGGCTGCTGGCCCAGCACTTTTCGGGCGACGATCCCGCCGCCGTGGTGCCCATGCTGCACGACATCGTCCGCCGCAACCGGCTGCGCCACCCCGGCGCGGTGCCGCCCGATGGCGTCGAGGTGCTCATATGACGGTCGCGACGACGCGGCGTATCGCCCTCAAGCTCGCAGGCCAGACCTTCGACGAGTGGTCGCGCGTGGAGATCACCCGCGACCTGTCCGAGATCTCCGGGTCCTTCGCCCTGGAGATGCGCGACAGCGTGCGGTCGGTGGCGAGCTGGCCCTTCGCGACGCTGGCGGCGCTGGCGCACAAGGTGGCGGTGCTCGACGAGGTCACCATCACCATCGACGGCGAAAAGGTGCTTGTCGGCTATGTGGAGGAGATCACGCCGCACGCCGACGTGCAGCAGGTGTCGGTGTCCATCTCCGGGCGGGACAAGACGGGCGACCTGGTGGATGGCGCGGCCTGCGTGGACGGCCCGTTCGAGCACAGGAACATCAAGCTCGACGCCTTCTGTCGCAAGATCTGCGAGCCGTACGGGCTCAAGGTGCGCGCCGAGGTGGATGTGGGCGAGCCCATCGACCGGGCCACCATCGACGTGGCCGAGACCGGCCTCTCGGCCGTCGAGAAATACACCCGCCAGCGCGGGGTGCTGGCGACCAGCGACGGCGTCGGCAGCGTCGTCCTCACCCGCTCGGGCAAGGCGCGCGCGGCGGCCGACATCGTGTTCCCCTCCTACGGGGTGATCTCCGCCAGCGGCTGCTTCAGCACGAAGGGTCGGCACGACAAGTACCACGTGAAGGGGCAGGCGGAGGGCGCCGCCGGCAAGCGCAAGGGCAAGACGCCCCATCTCGATGCCACGGCCGCGCCGCTCGTCGGCGGCGTGCCCGGCGACTATCTCGACGCCCTGGCCGGCCACGAGGGCGCCGGCACCGAGATCTACGGATCGGCCGAGGACGGGGAGATCAGGCGGCATCGCCCCCATGTCGCGCTCGGCCGCACCAAGCTCACCCAGGAGGGGGCGAAGCAACAGGCCGAGTGGCTGGCCCGCACGGCGAAGGCCCGCGAGGAGAAGCTGGAATACGAGCTGAAGGGCTACCGCGCCAACGGCCAGCTCTGGAAGCCCAACACCCTGGTGGGGGTCGAGGACAGCTTCAACGACGTGTTCAAGGACATGCTCGTCGCCGGCGTCGCCTATCTTTTCGACGAGCGGGGTGAGCGCACGCACCTGCGCCTCACCGGGCCGGATGCGTACGACCCGGAACAGACGCGCAAGAGCAACCACAAGGGGACCAAGAAGGGCGGCGCCGGCGGCGGCAGCGGTGGCAGCGGTGGCCTCGACGGCACGGCGGAGGCCCTGTGATGCCCGATCGCGAGACGGCCCACCTCATCCGCGGCCTCGTGACCCGCGGTCGCGTCACCGCCTCCAACGACAATAGCGAGGCGCAGACCGTCAACGTCACCCAGTGGAAGGACGTGGAACACGCGGATGTGGAGGTGCTGCAGACGTTCGGCCTCGCCTCACGGGCGCCGCGCAACGGGCTGGTGGTGCTGTTCGCCGTGGGCGGCGACCAGGGCGACCTGGTGGCGCTCCCGGTGGGCCAGCCGGGCGTCCGGCTCGGCAACCTGGATGAGGGCGAGGCGGCCCTCTACTGCATCGACGGCAGCCGGGTGCACATCAAGGCGGACGGCACGGTCGAGATCGTCACCAGCAACAAGGTGGTGTGCAAGAAGGACGGCCATACGCTGGAGCTGACGGACGGCTATGTGCGTGGCCGCATGGACGACGGATCGCGCTTCACCGCCTGGGCGGGCGGCGCCAAGCTCTCCTCCGGCGGGCACTTCCTCGCGGTCACGTCTGCGGGTATCACTGTGTCTGTCCCGCCCGTGGTTGGCGCGGAACCCTCCCCCGACATCTAGCAGCATCTAGCAGCCTGCGCCCGTCAGCATGTCCGCCGGTGCCGATGCCGGGCACGCTCGCGGCCATGGCAACCGATTGGCTCGACGTCGCGCTCGTCTATGACCCGGTCACCCGCCGCGCGGATGCGCAGCTGGGAGACGACGGCGACCTGCTGCTCGACGAGACGCCCATCACCCCCATGCTCATCACCATCGGCAGCGACCGCCGGGCCCGGCCCGACGACGAGCTGCCGAGCGGGCGCTCCGAGCTGAATGTGCCCGCTTCCTTCGTCGAGCGCCGCGGCTGGGCGGGGGATGCGCTGGACGTGCGCGGCGATCTCATCGGCTGTCGGCTGTGGCTGCTGGAGCGGGCGAAGCACACCGAGCTGACCCGGCTCATGACCGCGGAATGGCTCGGCGAGGGCTTTGCCTGGGTTGAGCAGGAGAGTGGCCGTGCGGCGACGATCGAGGTCGAGTGGAAGACCTCCCAGATCCTCGCCTATCGCGTGGTGGTGGACAGCCAGGCCATCGCCCTGACGCGGCGGATCTGACATGCCGTTCCCCCTGCCCACGCCCGACGACATCGCGCGCCAGATGGAGGCGTCCGCCGAAGCCTCGCTGCGCAAGGCCCGGCCAGATGCGGACCCGCGCGCCATCGCCCGCGCCGTGCGCTCGTCGCGGGGCTATGTCGCGGCGATCATCCGGGCCACCGTCCTCACCGTCTACACTTGCCACCTGCACCTGCGCTGGTGGGGCGACCAGTATTTTCCGGACACCGCCGAGCTGGAGCAGCTGCTGCGGCACGCCGACATCTGGGGCGTGACGCAGCGGCCAGCGACGAAGGCGATCGGCCGGGCCGAGGTCACGGGCGCGCCGGACGTCACCATTCCGGCCCTCACCCGGCTGCAGGGCGCCGGCACCGTCATCTACGAGGTGGTCTCGGCCGCCACCGTCGATGCGGGTGGCACCGCGGTGCTCGACATCCGTGCCGTGGACGCCGGCGTGTCGGGCAACGCCCCGGCGGGCCTGGTGCTCACCATCCTCGACACCGTCGCCGGCCTGACCGCCCAGGTCGCCACGGTGGATGCCGACGGCATCGTCGGCGGCGCGCCGATCGAGACCGCGGCCTCCCTTTTGGCGCGCCTCCTCGCCGAGATCCGCGAGCCTGCCCATGGCGGCGCCCGCTTCGACTATCCGCGCTGGATCCAGAACGACTTCGCCGCGAGCCAGGTGGTGTGCCTGCCCAACTGGGTCGGGCTCGGCACGGTGGGCGTGGTGGTGGCCATGGGCACGGCCGCGGTGCCGCGGCCGCCCATCGCGGCGGAGCTGGACGCCATGCTGGCGCATATCCAGGGCCTGCGCCCCGTGACCGCCGACGCCTATCTCCTGGCCTGCGAGCTGCTGCCCCAGCCCATGACGCTGGCGGTGGACCCCTATGAGGCCCGGGTGCGGCAGGCGGTGGATGCGGCGGCCGCCGCCTTCTTCGCACGGGAAGCGACCATCGGCGGCCGGCTCTACCGCTCGCGCCTCGGCGAGGCCATCTCGGCGGCCGCCGGCGAGTATCGCCACGAGATGACCGTGCCCGCCGCCGACATCGTGCCGGGCCCGCTGCAGCTGCCCATCCCCGGCGCCATCACCTGGAACGTGCCGACATGAGCCGGTCTGCCGACGCCATCCACCGCGAGGCGCTGGGCCACCTGCCGCCCGGCTGGATCTGGGAGCGCAACCCCGACAGCGTCACCGGCGCCCTGCTGCGCCCGCTCGCCGAGGCGCTCGCCGTGGTCGAGGCCAATGCCGAGGCCATGATGGAGGAGATCGACCCGCGCACCGCGGTGCTCTGCCTCGACGACTTCGAGCGCGTGCTCGGCCCCGACCCCTGCGGCCGCGACACCACCGCCATGAGCATCGCCCAGCGCCAGCAGCTCGCGCACCAGCGCTGGACGGCGCGGGGCGGCCAGTCGATCCCCTATTTCGTCGGCCTCGCCGCCAAAAGGGGCGTGACCATCGAGATCGAGGAGTGCCGGCCCAGCCAGGCTGGCGTGTTCCAGGCCGGCGAGGAGCTGGTCAACACCCCGGAGCAGTTCGTGTGGGTGGTGAAGCTGGCGTTGGGCGCATGGACCATCTTCCGGGCCGGCGAGAACGTGGCCGGCGACCTCCTCTACGACTTCCAGCTTTCCGACATCGAATGCGACATCCGTCGCGCCAAGCCGGCGCACACGGAGGTCGTGTTCGTCTATCTCGAGGACGTGTGATGGATCGCATCCAGGGCCTGAACCACATCGACCTCGGCGGCGGCAAGAACGGCTTCCGCGACCGCAACATGACTGCCGGCCTGCCCGGCACGGAGGTCACGGCCAACTGGCTCAACGACATCCAGGAAGAGCTGATCGGCCTGATCGAGATCTGCGGCCTCGCGCCGGCGCTGGGCAGCCGCGTGCAGATCATCGAGTCCCTGCGGCGCATCGTGCAGCAGCAGGCCTGGACCTATGCGGTGAACACCGGCACGGCGAATGCCGTGGTCGCCACGCTCGCGGTGGCGCCGCCGGCGCTGGTGGACGGCCTCGCCTGCGAGGTCAAGATGCCCGCGGCCAACACCGGGCCGGCGACGCTGGCCGTCAACCTGCTCACCGCGAAGCCCATCGAACTCGCCGGCGCCGCGCTGGCGGCGGACGCATGGGGCGCCGGCGATATCGTCGCCTTCCGCTACTCGGCCAGCGACGAGGTCTGGCAGGTCAGCAACATCCGGGCCGCGGATGGTTCGAGCAGCGGGAGCGGCGGCGGGTCGATCCTCCTGCCGAAGTTCGCCCTCTACACGACCACCCAGCTCTGGACCCGGACGGAGGGTGCGAGGCGGGCCCTCGCGCTCGCTCACGGGCCCGGCGGGGCCGGGGGCGGCGACGGTGGTGGGCGCCGCGCCGGTTCCGGCGGCGGCGCGGGCGGTTGGGCCATGTCCTGGCTGGACATCACCGGCATCGCCTCAACCACCATCACCGTCGCGGCCGGTGGCGTCGGCGTCGTGTCGGGCAACGGCGGCGCCGGCGCCGGCAATACCTCCTTCGGGGCCTATGTGGTCGCCGGGCCGGGCGGCGGAGGGATCTGGGGCACCGGATCCTCCTGCGTACCGGGCGGCACCGCTGGCGTCGGCATCACCGGCCAGTGGCTCGGCGCTGGCAACCCGGGCGGCCCGAGCACCGTCTCTCCCGTCGATCAGGCGGGCAACGGTGGCGGTGGCCTGCTCGGCGGCGGCGGGCGGGGAAGCACCGATGACTTCATGTCTTCTGCCGCGACGGCCGGCACCTGGGGTGGAGGAGGTGGCGGCAGCGACCTGAACGGAGATTCCGTGGCCGGCGCCAATGGCGGTGACGGCTGGGCCCTGGTGGTGGAGGTCTGATCATGCGCGTCGCCTTTCATGCGGACGGCATCTGCACCCGCATCCTGCACTGCGCGCCTGGCTGGGAAGACCTCTTCCCCGGCGAGGTCGGTGTCGAGAGCGACACCGCCAATATCGGCGACCTCTGGGATGGCGCGGCATTCACATCGCCTCCGGCGCCCCCGGCTCCCGAAGATCTGCCCCGCACGGCGGAAGAACTGCTGGCCCGCGCCGCCGCGTGCCGCACCCTCGCCGAAGGCGCCGGGGTGGAGATGGGCGGGTCGCTGTTCGCCTCCGACCTGGAGTGCCAGACCCGCGTCGCCGCGACGCTCGATTACCTCGCGCGGGCCGGCAAGGCCGGCGCGCGATGGAAGAGCTGGGGCGGATATGTGGACCTGACGGTCGCCCAGATCGAGGCGCTCGGCCTGCTCGTCGGCGCCCATGTGGAGGCCTGCTTCGCCGCCGAGGAGGCGGTGGGCGCGGCCATTGTCGCCGGCAGCGTCACGACCTTTGCGCAGGTGGATGCGGCCTTCGCCGCTGAAATGGGGGAATAATTCGTGGGGATTCTGACTGATCTCATCCAGCACCTGAAGGGCTACAACCGCAACAGCATGGTGTTGATGGGGGATAGCCGGCTGGCCGGCTTCTTCACCGACCCCTCCACCAAGCTCCGGCGCTCCGGCGCCAACTTCCTCGCCATGGCCCTGCGCCTGTCCGGCCAGCGCATGCGGGTGGAGCGGTCCTTTGCCGTGTCCGGCCAGCGCTCCGATCAGTATCTGACGCCGGAGAATGTCGTGCAGGCGCTCGCCTGCAACAGCTACTGGCTCGTCATCTATGGCGTCGCCAACGACATCGGCACCTATGGCGACGCGGTCGACCACTTCACGGCCAACATCAAGCCGGTGGCCGACGCCTGGACCGCCACCGGCCGCGGCGTGATCCTCATCACCGAAACGGGCGCCAACACCTATGCCAGCTCCGCGGCCAACATGGGCGCGGTGTTCCGCTACAATCGGCAGGTGCGCGACTATTGCCGGGCAAACCGGGGCGCCATCCTGTTCGACGCGGCGGCCGTGGTGATGGACCCGTCCCAGCCCATGGCGCTCAACCCCGCCCATTCCGGCGACGGCCTGCATATCGGCCTCATGGCCGGGGCCCACGCGCTCGGCAGCAAGTTCGCGGACCTGATCAAGCAGATCGCCCCGCCCTGCGATGGTCTCGTCTATTCGGCGGGCCAGGTGTTCGCCAACGGGGGCGCGCAGCTTCACCCCAACCCGCTCTGGCTCACCACCACGGGCGGCTCCGGCTATTCCGGCGGCGGCACCAGCGGCACCCAATATATGACGGGCACGGTGCCGCTCGGCATCTCCAAGGTCACTGCGCCGGCGGGCTCCTCCATCGTCGGCTCAGTGGTGGCGGGACCCTACGGCAACGATCTCCAGCTCGCCATCACGGCGGGGGCAGCAGGCGAGGTTCGGATCGTTTACGATTTCCCCGCCGAGCAGGAGATCGTGGGCGAGACCTACTACGCCAATTGCGAGTACGACGTGGCGGCCGGGGCGACCAGCTTCCAGATCGCTGGGGCCTATCTCGAAGCCAATCGCGCCGGGGTCACCACGGTTACGCAGGACGGCATTACCGACCCGTCCTCTGTGGCTCTGCCGTCCGGCAACTACACTTTCGTGTCGGAGACGGAGGGGCTCACCATCGCCTCCGGCGCACGCGGATGGTTCAGCTTCCGCTTTGTGACGTATTTCTCGGCCGCCGGCAGCGCCACCTTGAATCTCCGGCGGTTCGGCGTCTGGCATCGGCAGTAGCCAAGCCGCGCGGCTGAGATGGAGCCGCAGATCGTCTCTACCTCCGAGATCGAGCGGCCATCCGCTCCATCCACCCATGGAAGGCCGGGAGGCGGTGATCGGAGCAGCTAAGGCTCCGAACGCGGGACCCCGGCCAAGGAAACCCCGCGAAGCGCTGACGAACATCGACGCTTCCCCGCCCCACCGCACAAGGCGGCGCCGGAAGCTGACTGAGTCGTGGGGGTTCCACCAGTGGCAGAATCAGTTTTCCGACCCATTCGGCCGATATCGCCGGTGGCAGGCTATGTTGGGGGTAAGCGCCGGCTGGCCGGCCGGATCATCGAGCGCATCGATCAAGTCCCTCACCATCTCTATGCCGAGCCCTTCGTGGGTATGGGCGGCGTCTTCCTCCGCCGGCATCAGGCGCCGCCTGTCGAGGTGATCAACGACATCAGCGGCGACGTCGCCACCTTCTTCCGGGTGCTGCAGCGGCACTACGTGGCGTTCCTTGAGATGCTGCGCTTCCAGATCACATCGCGGCGTGAGTTTGAGCGCCTGGTTGCGACGGACCCGTCCACCCTGACCGACCTGGAGCGGGCGGCCCGCTTCGCCTACCTGCAGCGCACGGCTTTCGGGGGCAAGGTGGTCGGACGGACATTCGGGGTCGATGCCCGGTCGTCGGGCCGGTTCAACGTCACCCGCCTCGGTCCACTCCTGGAGGAACTGCACGAGCGTCTCGCCGGCGTGATCATCGAGCGCCTGCCCTATGCGGACTTCCTCACCCGCTACGACCGCAAAGGGGCACTCTTCTATCTCGACCCGCCCTATTGGGGCAGCGAGGGCTACTATGGCCCCGCTTTCGACCGGTCAGACTTCGCGCGCCTCGCCGAGGTGCTGGGCGGGCTGCAAGGGCGGTTCCTGCTCTCTATCAATGACGTACCCAGCGTCAGGGAGATTTTCGCCGCCTTCGAGATGGAAGAGGTAGAGACGAGCTACTCGCTTAATGGGGCTGGCCGCTTACCCAAAAGGGCCGGAGAGTTGATCATAGCCGGCGGAGGATGACGCCTCAGGGCCGCCGCGCTACAAGACACCCCTTAGAGCCGCTTCAGAGGCCTCTTAGAGGTGCATTTGTCCGGTGAAATTCCATGTGTCCCGCCGTGCAAATCCATGTGGCGCGCTTCATCGATCCACCCATGCCCCCTCCCCAGCCCTCCCCCGCAGGCGGGAGAG
>NZ_JAIVFN010000040.1 GCF_030015065.1 Xanthobacter autotrophicus
GGCAAGCGGGAGAGGGGCACCGGGGGGCGGTGCATGGAGCGGCCCGCTCGCCGGCCCGGCCAAGCCGTCCGCGCGCCGGCGCCGGCCGCCGCACCCCGAAGGTGGCGCCGGCTGGTGGTCGCGGCTATAGAGGCCCGCGCATCAGGAGTGTCCCGTGACTGACACCTATCTCCACCGGGAGGCCGACGCCGTCGCGCCGAAAGCCGTTCCGTTCTGGGCGCGGCAGGACGGCGTCGCGGTCATCGTCGGCGCCTATATGGTGCTGCACGCCGTCATCGCCACCGTCTTCGAGATCGCCGTCAATGCCGACGACGCTATCGAGAGCTATCTGGTCCAGTCGCTGGAACTGTCCTACGTCCCGCGCAACCCGCCGTTCTTCGACTGGCTGCTGTGGGGCCTCCAGCAGGTGGTGGGCACCGACCGCCTCTCCTTCGCCCTGCTGCGCTACACGCTGCTGTTCGCCTGCGCCATGCTGGTCTACCGCATCGCCCGCCGGGTGATCGCGGAGCCCCGCCTGCAGGCGCTCGCCACCTTCTCCCTCTCCGCCATCTGGGTGATCGGCTATCACAGCCATCGCATCCTCACCCATTCCAATGTGATGATTGTCGCCATTGCCGGCGCCTTCCTCACTGTCGTCGCGCTGGCCCGCAAGCCCTCCGCCGGCCTTTATGCCGGGCTCGGCGCGTGGATCGCGGTGGGCATCCTCGGCAAGTTCGGCTTCGTCGCCTTCCTCGGCGTCCTCGCGATCGGCTGCCTGATCGAACCGACCTACCGCAGGGTGCTGCTCGACCGGCGCATCCTCGTCACCCTCCTCGTGGCGGCGGTGCCGCTCGGCATCTATGGCTGGGCGCTCTGGCACTACGGGCAGAACGTGGCCCAGGCCACCGCCCAGACCATCGGCGCCACCGGCGCGGGATGGGACGCGGTGCTGGCCTCGGTGGTGGGGGCGCTGGCGGGCTATGTGCTGCCCCTCGCCGCGCTGATGGCGCTGGTCTTCCTCCCCTACAACCGGGGCGAGGGGGCGCTGCCCGACGATGGCGAGCGCGGCGCCGCGCGGCGGGTGCTGCGCACCGTGATCGTGCTCGGCATCGTGATCACCCTCGCCACCACCTTCGCGGTGGGCACCACGAACCTGCGCGACCGCTACTTCCACGTCTTCCTGCTGCTGCTGCCGGTCTATCTGTTCGCGGAACTGGAGCGCCTCGGCGGCTGGCGGCCGCGCGTCGGCCTGTATCTGGGCGTGCTCGCCGCCATGGCGGTGGGCGTCATGGCGGTGCGCGTCGCCGTGCCCCTGTGGCCCGATCCGCGCCTGTGCGGGCGCTGCGTGGCGGCGGAGCCGCTGTACAAGATGCAGTTCGGCGTTTCCGCCAAGCTCGGCACGTCGCCCACCCTCGTCGCCGACGACCGCTTCTCGGCCGGGCGCCTGCGCGCCGCCATTCCCGGTGCGCGGGTGGTGGTTTGGTACGAGGACCAGTATCGCCCGCCGTCGCGCCCGACCACGGGATGCGCGCGCATCACCGGCATCGCCAACGGCCTGCCCCGGCTGCTGCTGCCGCCGGCCGACAAGAACACCATCGAGATGGCTGTGAAATGGTGGTCGCCAGCCATGAATCCCCATCGCTGGAGCGACTGGCAGATGACCGTCCTGTCGCCGGACGATCCCCTGTGCCGCTGACGGGCCTCCTGATCCGCCCGGCCCGGCCGGGAGACCTGCCGGCGCTGGTGGCGCTGTTCGCCGCCGACGCGCTCGGCGGCCACGGCGACACCTGCGATGCGGCGGCCCTCGACGCCTACCGCGCGGCCTTCGACGCCATCGCCGCAGATCCGCGGGCGACGCTCTATGCGGCCGAGCTCGACGGACGGGTGGCGGGCACCTTCCAGATCGTGCTGGTGCGCAGCCTGCCGGGGCGCGGGGCCCTGCGCGCCTTTCTGGAGGCGGTGCAGGTGGACGCGGCGCTGCGCGGCCGTCGCATCGGTGAGGCCATGGTGCGCTTCGCCATGGCCGAGGCCGGCCGTGCCGGCGCGGCGAGTCTTGCCCTCACCTCCAACAAGGTCCGTACCGGCGCCCACCGATTCTATCGCCGGCTGGGTTTCGCCAACTCGCACGAGGGCTTCAAGATCGAGCTGTAGCCGGCGTTTCCCTGGCCTCGGCGGCCCGGGACGGCATGCCCGGTGGTCTCCCCCTTGCCCTCGGGCGGGCTCCTGTCTACCTCTAGCCCTCGGCCGCGGGACCGGCCTTTGACACGAAGAAGAGACCGTTTGCCGGCTGGATCGCCAGATGATCCGCCGCAGCGGGCTCCGGGAGCGCATCATGGCCGCAGTCCAGTCTTTGCCGATCGAGCTTTTCTACTGGCCCACCCCCAACGGATGGAAGATCACCATCATGCTGGAGGAGTGCGGGCTGCCCTATGCAGTGAACCTCGTGAACATCGGCAAGGGCGACCAGTTCAAGCCGGATTTCCTCGCCATCTCCCCCAACAACAAGATGCCGGCCATCGTCGATCCGGATGGTCCGGGCGGGCAGCCCATCTCGGTGTTCGAATCCGGCGCCATCCTCCAGTATCTCGGCCGCAAGACCGGGCTGTTCTACCCCGCCGACGAGCGCGGCCGGGTGGAGGTGGACCAGTGGCTGTTCTGGCAGATGGGGGGCCTTGGCCCCATGGCGGGGCAGGCGCACCATTTCCGCATCTATGCGCCGGAGAAGATCCCCTATGCCGTCGAGCGCTACACCAACGAGGTGCACCGGCTCTATGGCGTGATGAACACCCGCCTCAAAGACCGCGAATATCTCGCCGGCGACTATTCCATCGCCGACATCGCCTGCGTGGGCTGGGCCAAGCTGTGGGAGCGGCAGGGCCAGCACATCGAGGAGTTTCCCCACTTCAAGGCCTGGCTGGAGCGCGTCCTGGCGCGGCCCGCCGTGCAGCGGGGCCTCGCCGTGAATGCCGAGGAGCGGGCCAAGGTGGACCTTTCCAAGGACAAGGACGCCCAGAGCGTGCTGTTCGGCCAGCGCGCCCGCTGAGCCGGGCACCGCGATCCGATCGCCGCGTGAGCCGGCAATGCTATAAGGGTGACGCCGACTGATTCCGCGGCGAGGAGCGCCCATGGCCGAGGACGAGCGCGCCGCATTTTCCCGCGCCACCGCATTGCACCGGGAAGGCCGCCTTGACGAGGCGATCGAGATCTATCGACGCTTGTTGAAGGCGCGCCCAGGGGTGTTCGAGGTGGAACGCCTCATCGTGTTCGCCGAGTTGCAGGCGGGACGGACCAAGGAGGCCCACGCCGTGGCCCGCCGGGCGAAGCAGGGCCATTCCGGCAATCCCCACGCCCATGTGCTGCTCGGCGCGACGCTTCAGGCCGAACGCAAATGGGACCGGGCGCTTGCTGCCTTCGAGGCGGCTGCGAAGCTCGATCCGGGCCTGGTCGAAGCCCACTACATGGCGGGCAACGTGCTCGCCAGCCTCGGCCGCGACGCGGAGGCCGTGGCGCGGTTCGACAAGGTGCTGGCCCTCGATCCCCGTTTTCTGGAGGCCATCGCCAATCGTGCGCAGGTCCGCGTGCGGCTCGGCCAGGAGGCCGAGGCCCTCGCCGATTTCGAGCGGCTGAGCGAGCTCCAGCCCTGGGAGCCGGCGCATTTCCTCGCCAAGGGGGCGCTTCTGCTGGGCTTCGGCCGCGGCGCCGAGGCGGCACGGGCGGCGCAGGCCGCCCTGCACCTCAAGCCCGATCTTGCGGACGCCCATTTTCTCATCGGCCAGACCTTCAACGCAGCCGGGGACCTGCCGGCCGCGCGGCTGGCCTTCAGCGCCGCCCTCGCCGCCGCGCCGGATCGGTCCGCCTTCCGGCTGGCGCTGGCGCAGGTGGAGCATCAGCTGGCCGAGCGTGAGGGAGCCGAAGATGCTCCGTGCCCGGTCGAACCCGAGGCGCCCGGCTCCGGTAGTCCGGCCGATGCTGCGCCGGATCGGGGTGACGCGGGGCAGGCGCCGGTCGATTTCGACGTCGCCCTCGCCGTTACGGAAGAAGCCGTGGCGGCCGTTCCCGTCGCCCCGTCACCGCTGCCCCTTGATCCCGCTCCGCCGGATGGGGGCATTGTTCCGGAGCATCCGGCTGCGGTGGAAGTCCCCGGCCCGTACGCGCCGGACTATCTCGCCGCAGGGCGCTGGGCGGAGGGCTGGGCCGCCCTTGAGGCCGAACGGGTGCTCGCCGCCTCGGCGCAACAGCCGTTGCCGCTGCCGCGTTGGGACGGGGTGGAGGCGCCCTCGACCCTGATCGTGACCGCAGAGGGGGATCTCGCCGACCTGATTCTGTTCGGCCGTCTGCTGCGGGTGCTGGCTGACCGGAAAATTCCCGCGCGCCTGCTGGCGGAGGCGGAGCACGTGGCGGTGCTGTCGCGCATCGACGCGCGCGTTCCGGTGGCGGGCGACCTCGCCGGGGTGGACGTGCGCGATCCGCACCTGCGCTGGGTGCCGCTCGTCGGCCTGCCCGGTCTTGTGGCGCCGGATCCCCACGATTGGCCGCATCCGCCCTATCTCCTTGCCGATCCTGCGCGCATCGCCCGCTGGAGGGACCTGCGGCCGCAGGGATTTGCCGTGGGCATCGGCTGGAACGGCGATACCGGCCTGCTCGCCGCCTTTGCCGAGCTCGCGGCGCTCGACGGCGTGGCGCTGCTGAGCCTCGAGACGGGCCCCGCTGCGGAGGCCGAGCTCGCCGCGTCGGCGTTCGGCGGGCAGGTGGCGCGTCTGGTGCCGGACTGGGACAAGGATGGCGCCCTGACCGATACGGCCGCGGTGATCCAGCATCTGGATCTGGTGGTCACGGGGGAGGGGGCGCTCGCCCATCTGGCCGGTGCCCGAGGCCGCCCGGGCGTCGTCGCGGTGGATGCCGCGGCGCACTGGTGCTGGGGTCGCGAGGCCGGCGCGAGCCCCCTTTATCCCTCGCTCGGGCTTGTTCGCGGCCGGCGCGGCCACTGGTCCGATGTGGCGTCGCACCTCGCCGCCGCCGTCGCCGTGCGGCGGGATGCCGGGCGCTGATCCCCCGCCGGGCCCTGCCCGGGCAGGCTGTGCGGCGAGCGGGATGGGGTCTGTCTGACCCGCTGTCTGATCTGCCGGTGTCACATTTCCGGAGGGTTGCGGTGCCGGATGCCTTGCAAAGGGCGCTTGGGTTCGGCATAGGGAGACGTGCTGGAGACGTGGCCGAGAGGCTGAAGGCACTCGTTTGCTAAATGAGCAGACCCCCAAAAGGGTCTCGAGGGTTCGAATCCCTCCGTCTCCGCCATTTACCCCTTCCGGACAGTTCACCGACGAACCAGAAAGCCCTGAAAAACAAAGGGTTTCCGGAAATCTTGGGAAGCCTTGGTATCACTGAATTACGCTGGATTTTAGTCCTACGTTGAGGCTGGTGTTGGGGCGAAATCGTTGGGGGCGATCCCGCCCCAACGATGGGGGTTCCAGCATGGCACTCGCGCTGAATCGCCTGACCGCACGTCAGGTTCAGACGATCACCAAGCCCGGCCGGCACGCTGACGGCGGGGGGCTTGTATCTGGTTGTCGATCCATCCGGAGCACGCCGATGGGTGTACTTGTTTCGGTGGAAAGGCAATCCGTCGCAGCCGGGGACCGGCCGGCTACGGGAGCTGGGCTTGGGCTCCTGCAAGGCGGTCAGTCTCGCGGAGGCGCGCGAGGCCGCCGCCGAGGCGCGAAAGATGGTGGCCGCTGGGGTCGATCCCATCGCCGCGAAGCGAGCGGCGGCGCGGCCCGAGCGGAAGGTACCCACCTTCGCCGAGGTCGCTGAAGAGCACATCAAGGCAATGGAGCCGGGCTGGCGGAACGAGAAGCACGTCGCTCAGTGGCGCACGTCGCTCAGCGTCGAACGGGGCGAGGACGGCGCCCTGACCGACAGCGGCTACTGCACTTCGATTCGCGAGAAGCCGGTGGATGAGATCGACACCGCTGCGGTGCTGGCGATTATCACGCCCCTCTGGCAGGCGAAGGCCGAGACCGCTTCGAGAATTCGCGGTCGGATTGAGAAAATCCTCGATGTGGCGAAGGCGAAGGGACTGCGCTCGGGAGAGAGCCCGGCGCGATGGCGCGGCCATCTGGAGTTGATGCTGCCCGCCCGCCAGCGGCTTCAGCGCGGCCACCACGCGGCCATGCCTTAGAGCCTGACCCAAAAGGTCGTTGCTCTTGGCGAGGTTGCGTGATTCACCGGTTCTGCGAGGTTTGGAGCGGTGATTTGTGATGTGGACGGCGGAGCAGCAGGCAATCCATCGTCGGGAGAGCGGGCGCTTTCCGAGCAATCTGACGGAGGCGGAGTGGCGGCATCTCGCCCCGCTGATCCCGCCGGCCTCGCTAGGTGGACGGCCACGCAAGACCGGCATGCGGGCGGCCATGAGCGCCATCTTCTACCTGCTGCGCACCGGTTGGGGGGAACGGGTTGCCGCTGGACCACGATCTCTGAGCGGCTATCCTGCGCTCTACTCCAGGGAGAACGTGGACTTCGTTGCCGCTGGACCACGATCTCTGAGCGGCTATCCTGGAGAATAATAGACACCCATTTCCCGCTTGGTTGCCGCTGGACCACGATCTCTGAGCGGCTATCCTCGTCGGCGCCGGCCTCAAGCGCCCCACAGAGTTGCCGCTGGACCACGATCTCTGAGCGGCTATCCTCGGCACCGACAACGGCATTTGGCGGCGCATGTTGCCGCTGGACCACGATCTCTGAGCGGCTATCCTAACGTTGTTGTCCTCGAGCTTCTCACGAAGGTTGCCGCTGGACCACGATCTCTGAGCGGCTATCCTCCACGACAGCAGCTTGCCGATGGCTGCGTCGTTGCCGCTGGACCACGATCTCTGAGCGGCTATCCTACCGTGCGAGTATTTCCAGACGCGGACGGTGTTGCCGCTGGACCACGATCTCTGAGCGGCTATCCTATTGGCGGTCGTGGTTCCCGGCTTGGGGCTGTTGCCGCTGGACCACGATCTCTGAGCGGCTATCCTGCAAGGCGTCAAGGTAACCTCACCGGCGCGGTTGCCGCTGGACCACGATCTCTGAGCGGCTATCCTTCGGCTTGGTGATGGGCTCACCGTCGAGATGTTGCCGCTGGACCACGATCTCTGAGCGGCTATCCTCAACCCCCATGTTGATGAACCGCGTTGCAAGTTGCCGCTGGACCACGATCTCTGAGCGGCTATCCTCGCTTCTGCGGCCACGAGTTCACAGCGCCAGTTGCCGCTGGACCACGATCTCTGAGCGGCTATCCTAAAGGTCGGCATGTCCGCCTCGAATGCGATGTTGCCGCTGGACCACGATCTCTGAGCGGCTATCCTCACCTCGGATATTTCGAGAGCTATGCGTCTGTTGCCGCTGGACCACGATCTCTGAGCGGCTATCCTTGCTGTCGAGATAGGCGAAGGCGACGCGCTGTTGCCGCTGGACCACGATCTCTGAGCGGCTATCCTTCACGCGAATTGCTCGACGTCCTCGCCACCGTTGCCGCTGGACCACGATCTCTGAGCGGCTATCCTCGGTCATGCTGCGGCCGTAGCCGCCGGCAAGTTGCCGCTGGACCACGATCTCTGAGCGGCTATCCTCATGCCCTGGTAGTTCGGCATCGCCCCGCCGGTTGCCGCTGGACCACGATCTCTGAGCGGCTATCCTCGGTGTCGTCCCACCAATCCCCGCCCACCGGTTGCCGCTGGACCACGATCTCTGAGCGGCTATCCTCCGGTCCAAGCGTACCGGCGCCAAGCTGAAGTTGCCGCTGGACCACGATCTCTGAGCGGCTATCCTCTTGGTCACCTCCTTCTCAGGCTGCATCGTGTTGCCGCTGGACCACGATCTCTGAGCGGCTATCCTGGTAGTCTGCGAGACCACAAACCCCATGGCGTTGCCGCTGGACCACGATCTCTGAGCGGCTATCCTCGATCTGCCGCCATCCCCTTGATACCAAAGGGGATGGCGGCAATCAGGACGGCCTGAAAATGCGGCATTCCGTCAGAACAAGGCCAACTGGTCGGGATTTTTGCGGGGACGCCGCCGGCGCTGGCCCGAGAAACGGACGATGTTCTCATACTGCCGGTCCGTGAAGGTGAGGATGTGGATCTCGCCCTGTTCGGGCAAGTTCGATTCGATGCGGCGCATGTACGCCTCGAACTGCTCCTTGCCGTTGCAGAAGCGCGCATAGACGGAAAACTGGCTTTTCTCGAACCCTTCGTCGAGCAGAAACTGCCGGAATTTTGTGGCGGCGTGCATCTCCGCCCGGCTGCCCACCGGCAGGTCGAACATCACGAAGATCCACATGAGCCGGTATCCGCTGAGTTGCGTGGCGGTCATCGGACGAGGGCCCCGAGCCCCGCCAGTTCCAGCCGCGATGGCGGGCGCGGCAGCACGAGTTCGGCGGACCGTCCGGTCTGAAATGCCGTCGCCAGCGTCTGGGCCGTACGCTGGGCGGCGCCCGCCACGGTGGTGGTGCCGCCCTCCACCGGCAGGTCGAGGGCGATGAGGCTGGCGAAGGCGCGCTTGGCCTCGGGCGTCACGGTCTCGATGCCGGCCGCGACCAGCCTCAGGGCCAGCGCATCCACCAGAGGGCGCAGCGGCTCCACCAGATCGTCGGCCAGCGCGAAGGCGTTGGTTCGGTTCGCATGGTGGATGCCCATGGAGGGATGCAGGCCCGCCGCCACCGCCGAGCGCGCGCACAAGGATCGCAGAACCGTATAGCCGTAGTTCAGCAAGGCGTTTACGCCGTCTGCCTCCCGATCTCGCCGGAAGGCTTCGCCCATCAGCAGGGGCCAGTAGCGCCGCGCGGCCTGGGCTTCCACGTTGTCCGGATCGCCCGAGCGCACCTTGCGGGCGAGCAGGTCGAAGGCCGAGGCCGAGACGCCGCAGGATTCAAGCACCGCCGCCTGCCAGGAGATCTTGGCGACGATCACCTGTCTCCAGAGCTGCTTCAGCAGCGGGCGTCCCGCCTCGAGCTGGGCACGGATGCGGGCGTTCTGCGCATGGTGGCCTTCAAGGGGCAGACATACGGCGACGGGGGCGTGGTTGGGGCCACACAGGAGCAGGATGGCCCCGCGCTCGGCCAGCGCGACCACCAGGTTGGTGGTCCAGGTGACACCGTGGGCATGGATGATGACCGCGCACACGTCGTCGAGGGGAATGCGCCCGACCTCGCGGCGCTCCTCGCTCACCACGAGGAAGCCCCGGTGGGCGGACAGGTGGCGGCCATCGGTGGCGATGTCGACAATCCGCTCCATCGCCTCCCTCTGTTATTCCGCCGCTTTCGAGGCCGAGGCCGGTTTGCGGGCCGGGAAGCCCGGGTCGAACACGCGCCCGGCCTCATCCACGCGGACCTGGCGCGCCTTCAGCTTCTTCAGGCCTCCGGCCGTGGGGGAAGTGTATTCGAACGGGTCGTCGGCGTTCTTGGAGCGGGCGCGCAGGTCCCCACCCTCGTTGAGCGGGACCAGGGTGACCTGACCATTCTGCCAAAGCTGCAAGACTTTCATGAGACGCCGCTCGCCGGCGGTCTCGACGGCGAGAATATCGTCCTTGTGCAGGCGCAGCACTTTGCGCGCGGTCGGGCAACCGGCCTTGATGCGTGAGGCCCAGCCGGGCTGGTGGGCCTCGAACATGGAGATCACCTCCGGCACCCATTTGCCGTCGGGCATTTCCCAGACGTCGCAGCGATAATTGGAATCGCCCTTGTAGCCCTTGTAGGCCACACCCTCGCGATCCCGGATGGGGATTACCGACAGGGGCTCGACCACCCGCACGCGACGGATGTTGCGGAACTGGAGCGGACCAAGCTCAGGGAATTGAGCGAGTCGCCGCTCGAAGTCCTTGCCTTCGCGGCCTCGGGTGAAATCGCGCAGGGCGGCGCGTAGTTCGGGATCACGCACGCGGCGTTTGCCGGATGCGTCGTCGGCCTCCAGCTCCGCGGCCTTCAGGGCGCCGAGCGGGACGCGATGCACTACGTCATCCGGGCGGCCGTCCTTGACCAGGCCATAGGCCGTATCGTTATGGAGGCGGCCCGCCGTCTGGTCGCGGCCCTTGGGAAGGCCAGCCTTGGAGGCCGTGCCGTGGTCCGGCCGGTGGCTGACCACGATGGCGTTGACGGCGGCCTTCAGGTCGTCGCGGAAGGTGGGCCAGGGATCGGGCACAACCACCCGTTCGGCTCCCTCCCTGCCTTCCTCGCCGGAGACCCTCGCCATGCGTTGCAGCATGCCACGGTCGAGAATGCCGATCACGGCAGCATCGATGGCGTGGTGGCGATGGTCCAGGCGGTTCTTGGGCTGGTCCGCGCCGCCGCCGAAATTGTGATCCGGCAGCAGGCTATTCAGCCCGAGCTTGCGGCGCACCAGCTCGGTGAGGCGCCCCGTGGCCACCCACACCCGGCCAGAGCCCTCGCCGGTATCGGGATAGAGGGCGGAAAGATACTGGCGCGCCATGCGCGAGAGATATTGCGTGTCCACGAGATGGCGGGCGATGAAACCCTCGCCCTCGAATTTCTTCATGGCATCGGGCTCGAACCGCCAGCGCTTCTCCTTGGACAGGCGGCTTGCCAGCTCGGCGATCTGGGCCCAGCGGTCGGTGTGGCCCCAGGCCTCGAAGGGCGCGCGTTTGCGCTTCTCGCGGTTGGCCTCCCTCAGGCACAGGATGCGGTTGGCGTTGGAATCGTCCAGCGTCGCATCGAAGGGCAGGATGTGGTCCACCTCCACCTTGTCCGAGAACAGCATGTCCATGGAGATCTGCGCGCCGGTATAGATGCAGCGCCGGTCCAACACATTCTCGCGGTTCAGCTCTTCCCACAGCTTCAGCCGGGCGCGGTTGGCTCCAGTGTCCGGCTGCCCCAATTCGGCAAGCTTCTTCGAGCGCTCCTCGGCGTCACGGCGGTTCCTGGTGTTCTCGCGGTTGCGGCGCTGCTTTTCGTCGTCGGTCAGCTTCAGTTCGCGGGCAAGCTCGATGACGATGCCGTCCGGTCGGCCGAACCGGCGCACAAGCGCATTCACCAGCCGCCGCAGCTGGTTGAGGCCGATATGCACGGTGGGATTGGTGAGCCGGCCGATACGCATCTCCTCCGGATCGGAGGGCTCGGCGGTGCCGGGCATGATGTGCTGCTCCAGCACCTCGCCATAATAGGGAAGCGCCGCGTTGCCCTTGTCGTCGGTGAAGATCTCCCCGGTGCGGAAGTCGCTGTGGTGGCCGAGCCCGGCCTTCGCCACCGCCTTGTCGTAGGTGATCACCTCCGCCTCAAGGGCCGCGATCAGGCGGGTCGTCGCGGTGAGGCCGAAACGGCCGTAGCCCTGCGGCAGCCGGACACCGGAAACGGCCTTCGCCTGCTCCGGCGTGAGCTGCCAGGCGCTTTCGAGCCAGGCCCTGAGCGCGGCTTCGTCCTCCTCCTCCTGGACGCGGGCGATCACCTGCCATTGCGCGTCGGGGGCAAGATGCTGCCAGCCCGTACCGAACCGGCTCTTGTGGCCGAGCAGGGCGGCGACTTCGTCGCCCTTCAGATCGCTACGGTGCTCGCTTTCCTTGTTGAAGCGCGCATCGGGGTCGAGCTTCAGCGGCTTGCGCAGCTTGTCGAAGGAGACCTTCGCCTTGTTCTTCAGTTCCAGCAGCAAGATGTTGCGCTGTTCCAGCGTGAGGACTTCGGCCTTTTCGCCGGCCCGCACCACCATGAGGGCATTCACCTCCTCCAGCAGCCGGCGGCGCTGGAACAGGGGATGCGCCTTGGGCAGCCGCTCCTCGCCGGGCACCAGCGTGCAGGTGCCCACCTTGGGCCGCTTGAGCGGGCGCTGGTGGAACACGATCTCGAACAGGCGATCATGCACCTGCGGGGTCAGCACACCCGGATGATACGGCGCCTGCGCCTGCCAGATGGCGTCGAACTCCTCCTCCAGCAGATCCCGGCCGGGATAGAAATCATAGCCGTCGCCACGGGCATTCTCCTCCCGCTCCGGGCGCAGGCGGGTGCGCACCGAGGGGATAGCGTTCGAGTTCGCCGCGCCGGCGCGGCGCATATGCAGGAATTCGCCGAAGGTGCGGGCGCCGTCTCCCTCCATGGCAGTGCGCAGGCGATCGATGCCGATGGCGATCTTGCCGGCGTCATCCTCGGCGCCCCGGTCGGTTTTGCGGTTCGACTTGAACCCCCGGCGCTGGTTGATGTGGAACAGGGCGCGGCCGATCTCGTGGAGGGTCAGTGGGGCATCGAGGGCGCGGGCGCGCAGAGCGAAGGGGTCGCGGCCTTCCAGCGCCTGCCGGGCGGTGGCCTCGGCCGGGAACAGGCCGTCCAGCTCCAGATGCTTCAGAAGGGCAGCTTGGCGCTGCTTGAAGCGGTCGCGCCGCCGCCGCATGGCGCGGGCGGCGCGGCGCTCCACCGCGAGCGGCGTGCCCTGCTGATCGCCCCGGCTGGGCGCACGGCCATCCCCGAACAGGCGAACGCCGGCGGCGAGGATGGAAACTGGCGCCCCATTCTCCTCAAGGGCAAGGGCACACCAGCCGATGGAACCGGCACCGAGGTCCAGGGAAAGTCGCCAAGCCACCTGCATCCTCCAATTGCACATATAAATTGATTGCAACCAAAGATGGCGATCAAGATCCGCAACCCTTGTGGAACCGAATATGAGCCGGGCGGAAACCCTTCTCGTGCCGGGGTCGCCATCCGACGTGCGCACGACACGCCGGAGCCACCACCATAGCGAGCATGCGCTGAAGATCAAGGCTAACTCTGATCACATTAAACGCTTTCGCTCACTCGGCCTGCGGCCTATATTGCGGTCAGCGCCCTGGACGTGATCAGAGTTATTGCTTCTGGACCACGATCTCTAAGACCGAGCTTGACTGCGATCTCCATACCGCTATCCTGAAAATACAGAGATCGTGGTCTGGCGGTTAACAAGCAGCCAGTCTGCACCAGATAAGGGCAGCGCTCCGGCGCTGCCTTTTTTATTTCAATCCATTGCCCCGATTGGTCAGACTGGCGAGCGCCCTGGCATCCACGCAATCCGAGAGCGGCGCAAAGCTCATTTGCACTCATCTGGAGTATGGCGCACGGCAGGCAATACGGCTCTTTCTACGGCTATTCAATTCGGACGGCTCGGTCGCTGAAGGTCTGGAAGTGGCGCGCTCCCGGATCTGGACGAGCCTCCATCAACCACCTCCACGCGCAGGGAACAACATATCCGGGAGCTTCGGGGGATGGCACCGAGGCGATGAGTCCGGGGCATTCCGAATCGTATGACGGAACTTGGGCTGACGCGCTCCACGCGCGCCAAGATGTGCGTGTCATACACGCCATCCTGGCAAGGGGAACCTGCTGCGCGTTCCCCATTGCATCCTCTCCGGCCTGGCTTTGGCAATGGTCGCCAGCGGCAGGAAGAGCTGGAGCGGCCGGTAGCTGAAGGCAACGAAGCTGAAGCGGGCGAGAACGCGGTCGCCCCCTCGTCCTTGGCATCCACCGCCAGCGCATAAACCCCCGTCTCGGCCCGCAGCGCCCGCTCGGCCGCATCCCACAGCAGAGTGGCGCCGAGCTTCCTGCCCTGGAATGCTTGGTCCACCGCGAGCCGGCCGATGCGGGCCACCCGGACCACTGGATAGCGTGGCAGGCGGCGGGCCAGATCCTCGGGAGTGTCCTTCAGCGCCACGTCGCCGGCGGACAGCGTGTAGAAGCCCGCCACCGCCTTCGCGCCCTCGGCGCAGGCCCCATAGCAGAGCGCGGCCCGGCGCTTCATGTCCTGGGTGGCCTGCTCCCTCAGATGGCGGTCGAGCACGAAGGTGCCGCAGGAAAAGCCCGTGCGGTCATGGGCGGCGCTCAAGACCTCGATAGTGAACGCCACGCTCACTCCGCGTTCAGGATGAGCGAGGGTCGCGGTGCTGATCTGCGAATGTCATGGCGCGCCGCAGGCGGCGGGCCTTGAGACCGGGCCGCCGGCGGGCGGAGGCCGCTCCAAGGCCAGGGCGGCGCGATGGGCCGTCGATGACCTATAGGGGCGACGTGAAGGGAGCCAGCAGCGCTTTCGGGGGGCGAAGGGTGCGGCGGTAGGTGCTGGGCGTCATCCCGGTCATGCGCCTGAACAGCCGGCGGAACGACGCCTCGTCCTCGTAGCCGACCTGGTGCGCGATATCGGAGGCTGTGGCGTCGCTGGTTTCGAGGATCTGCTTTGCCTCCTCGATCCGCAGCGTCTGCACGTAAGCGAGCGGCGAATAGCCGGTCGCGGCCCGAAAGCGCCGGTCAAAGCTGCGCTTGGGCAATCCCGAGCGCTGGACGAGCTCGGCGATGATGCTCTGGCGCTCGTAGTTCCGGGCAATCCAGTTCTGGCACTCGAGGATGACCGCATCGCCGTGCCTCACGTTCTGGATCATCGAGACGAAGGGGAGCTGGCCGTCACGGTGCCATTGGTAGAGGAAGAGCTTCGACATGCGGATCGCTTCCTGCGTGCCGCCATGCTTGGCGATGAGCAGGAGCGCGAGGTCCTGCCAGGAGGAAGCTCCGCCGGCACAGTAAAGGCTTTGGTCCGGACCGGTCTGGACCAGGATGCGCTCGATGCGGAGGCGGACTTTCGGATAGTACTGGTCGAAGATCGGTGCATAGGTGAAGTGCGTCGTCGCCTCGTGGCCATCGAGGAGGGCGGCCTCGGCGAGCACGATGGCGCCGCCGCAGGCGGCATAGATCTGCGCGCCCCCTTGGTTCATGCGCCGGATCCAGTCGATGAGGTCACGGTCGAGGTCGCGCGGCGACTGCCCGGCCCCGATGATGACGTTCGGCACGAAGACGATGTCGGTCGACGGCGTCCCGGCGATGGTGTCCTGGGGCACGATATGCACGCCGGTGATGAGCTGGAGGGGCTGCGTATCCACGGCCAACAGGCGTGGCTCGAAGAGGCCGTCCGCAGAGCCGCCCGGGACATGCTCCCACTGCCGCCCCGCGGCCCAAAGCGTGTCGAAGACCCCATAGATGATCGACGGATCGCATTCCCTGAAAACCGGGATGCTGACCCGAATTCGCGGCCGGTTCATCAATAAACCCCGTTCGCGAGCGCTCCCGGGTCCTGGCCCAATTCGCCCGGACCCGGCCATTCTGCCCCTCACCCTGCTGTTTTTACAAGGATAGCACAGACCCGACGGCGCGGTGGGCGCCGACCTATCCTGGAGCAGGGACGATGGACGTGAACATGGAGAAGCTGCAGGCGCTGCTGGCCACGGTTGTGAACGAGCTCGGCGCGGCGTCAAACGCGGCTCTGGTCATTCTGGGCGACAAGCTCGGGCTCTTCCGGGCGCTCGCTGAGGGCGCCGCGACGCCGGACGAGCTTGCGGCCCGGACCGGCACCTTCGAGCGCTATGTGCGTGAATGGCTCTGCGCCCAGGCCGCGTCCGGATTCGTGAGCTACGACGCGCAAACGGGCCGCTTCGCCCTGTCGCCGGAACAGGCCGCGGTGTTCGCCGACGACGACAGCCCCGTGTCCATGGTCGGCGGCTTCAGCATGCTCACGGCCGTCTATCACGATGAGCCCAAGCTCGCGGAAGCCTTCAGGACCGGCAAGGGGATGCACTGGGGGGAGCACTGCAACTGCCTGTTCTGCGGCGTGGAGCGCTTCTTCCGGGCCGGCTATCGGGGGCACCTCGTCGCCGAATGGTTGCCGGCGCTCGACGGCGTGGTGGAGAAGCTCAAGCGTGGTGCGCGTGTCGCCGATGTCGGATGCGGCCACGGCGCCTCCACCTTGCTGATGGCCGATGCCTTCCCCAACTCGGAATTCGTCGGCATCGACTATCATGCCGGCTCGATCGAACATGCGCAGCGGCTGGTGGAGGGGCGCGCGAATGTGCGCTTCGAGGTCGGCCGCGCGCAGGACTTCGAGGGGCGCGACTTCGACCTCGTGACGCTGTTCGATGCGTTGCACGACATGGGGGACCCGGCAGGCGCCACCGCGCACATCCGGCGGGTTCTAAAGCCCGACGGCACGCTCATGCTGGTCGAGCCCGCGGCAGGCAACTCCTTGGCGGAGAACCTCAATCCCGTCGGACGGGTCTATTATGCCGGATCGACCCACATCTGCGTGCCGACAGCGCTGAACCAGGGCGAGGGCGTCGCGCTCGGCGCGCAGGCCGGGGCGCGGCGCATCGAAGAGGTGGTTCGGGCCGGAGGCTTCTCGACCTTCCGCCAGGCGGCAACGACGCCGTTCAACATGATCCTCGAGGCGAGGCATTAGCACGACTTTGGCAGAAGCGGCAGCAGATGCGTCCGCTCTATGTGGCAGGGCTGATCGGTCCGGGCGAGCGCAAGAGCATCGAGCCCGGGGCCGAGCGCCCTCGCGGCCCGATCCGCTCGCGCCGGCGAGGTGGAGGACCGGCCTTGCGCCGGAGATCGGCGGCGTGGGTCCGCTGTTTTGTTCGCGCCCCTCCTTCGATGCCCGTCGGGGCGGATCGTGGATGCGCCGCGGGGCAGGGCGGTACGCCGGCCGCGTTCACGGCGGTGCCGCCCCGTGCTAGCCTGCGCGTCGCTCGGATCGCATCGCGGTCTGAGCGGGTAACACCTTCTCCTTCTTTAAGTCGGAGACGGATTCACCATCCCGAGATCGAAGTGTGAGCGCTTCCTTGCGATCAGGTTGCCGCACCCTCCTCCTTGCCCTGCTGCTTGCGGTGCCGGCCTTCCAGGCGCCCGCCCGCGCGGCCGACGCTGCCTTCGCGCAATTCATCGCCTCCCTGTGGCCGCAGGCGCAGGCGGTCGGCGTCTCGCGCGAGACGTTCGACCGCGAGACACGCGGCCTCGAACCGGATTACAAGCTGCCCGATCTGGCCCTGCCGGGGCGGCCCGCGACCGGCGCCTCATCCCAGGCGGAGTTCGTGCAGGTGCCGGCCACCTACGTGAAGGAAGCCACCATCGCGCGGCTTGCCGCCGAGGGCCGGCGGCTGATGCAGAAGCATCGGGCGGCGCTCGATCGCATCGAAGGCCAGTTCGGCGTGCCGGGGCCGATGGTGCTGGCGCTGTGGGGCCGCGAGACCGATTACGGCCGCTACACCTCCCCCCATGACACGCTGCGCGTGGTGGCGACCCAGGCCTATGTGGGCCGCCGCAAGGAGCAGTACCGCGACGAATTCATTCTCGCGCTGAAGATCCTCGATGACGGCGCGGTGGCCCGCAGGGATTTCCGTTCGTCCTGGGCCGGCGCCACCGGCCTCACGCAGTTCCTGCCGTCCGAATACTACAAGCACGGCGTCGATCTCGACGGCGACGGCCGCGTCGATATCTGGCGCTCGGTGCCGGACGCGCTGGCGTCCGCCGCCAAGCAGCTCGCCGACAAGGGCTGGCAGCCCGGCTTGCGCTGGGCCTACGAGGTCCGTGCGCCGGCCGATGCCGACTGCACCCTGGGCGTGCCCGAAGCGCAAAGGCCCATCGGCGAATGGCTGCGCGCCGGCTTCGCGCCGGTGCAGAAGATCCCGGCCGCCGAGCAGGGCCAGCCGGCTTCGCTGCTGCAGCCCGAGGGCATCTATGGTCCGTCCTTCCTTACCACGGCGAACTATTTCGTGATCAAGCAGTACAATTTCTCCGATCTCTACGTGCTGTTCGTCGGCCATCTCTCCGATCGCATGGTGAGCCCGCAGCCCTTCGCGACGCCGTGGACGGCCTCGACGCAGCTGCGCACGGCCTCGGTGGAGGCGATGCAGAAGCATCTGACGCGCATGGGCCTTTACCGGGACAAGATCGACGGCAAGGCGGGGATGCAGACCCGCGCCGCGCTCGGCGCCTACCAGAAATCGGCCGGGCTGAAGGTGGATTGCTGGCCGAGCGAGGCGGTGCTGCGCGCGATGGGCGCGGCGAGATAGCCCCCCGCTCGACGCCTTCGGCGGTCCGGCTCCCCGCTATCCCTGCGCGCAGTTCCACGGCTCCTGCCGTGCGTGGGGCACCTGCCGGCGGGGGCGCAGGGCGATCCGGCCCCGCCTGCTGCTGTCCCTTGCGAAACGATTCGATCTTACAACCCCGGCCGGACCTTCCACACCGGGCCGTCATTCCCTGCGCCTCCTCCGGTCAGCCCGCCGATCGGATGTGACGCAAGGGGATGTTGCCGCGATTCTCCCGGCGCGCGCGATCGGCGATGGCACGGCCTTCCGGCAGGAAGTCGTGTCGCCGCACCGCCTAGCGGCGAAAATGGCACACTTTGCGCTGTCCAGATTCCGCCACAGGAGAGCCCGGATCAGGTGCCTCCCCGGGCATGCAACCCATGAGCCGGCTACCTCCGGAAAGACCGGATGATCCGGTCGCGTCAGGCGACATCCGATTACGGAAAAACTTATTATATATCAGCATATTAATAAGGATTCGCCAACCTCAGGCAGGAAGTTCATTGCGGTATTATAGTGAGTAATGACCGGCGTGCCATTCCTGCAACACTCGGCGGAAAAGCGGCTGCTGGGTGACGTGAACGGTACCGTTACGATTGATCACCGTTTGGCCTTTTGTATGTTGGCCTTGCGACGAAGGGGGGCAGTCCCCGGTCGCCCACTGTGTGTTCGGGGGGTCTGAGCGCGCAGTGGGAAATCGGGGCAAGAACCCTCTCGGGGTGCAGCCGCACCGGCGAAGCGGAACTCGCTCCCTCGATCAAACTTGGAGGTCAAGATGAAGATGGTGAAGAGCCTTCTCCTCGGCAGCGCGGCGGGTCTCGTCGCGGTCGCTGGAGCCCAGGCCGCCGATCTGCCTGTGAAGGCGAAGGCTGTCGAGTACGTGAAGATCTGCTCCGCGTATGGCGCCGGCTACTACTACATTCCGGGTACCGACACCTGCATCAAGATCGGCGGCTATGCCCGCTTCGATACCTATGTGAATGCGGTCGGCACCTTCAATCCCGCGATTGCCTCGCCTGCCGGCACCGCCTTCAGCGGTCCGGGCGTGGCGAACTTCGGCTATCCCTTCAAGGATGCCGACGACAGCGACTACCTGACCCGCGTCCGCGGCGTCGTCGACTTCGATGCCCGCACCGCGACCGATTACGGCACCCTGCGCTCCTACGTGCGCTTCGGCGCCGAGTGGAACTCGCAGTCTGGCGCCAATGCCGGTCCGTCTTCGGGCGTGTACTTCGAGCGCGCCTTCATCCAGTTCTCCGGCTTCACGTTCGGTTACACCCAGTCGTTCTTCGACACGGGTCTGAACTACATGCTGACCACCCCGTATGCGGGCTCCAACACCTGGACCACGCTTGCGGCCTACACCGCCCAGTTCGGCAACGGCTTCTCCGCCACCCTGTCGCTCGAAGACGCCGCCAACCGCACCACCGGCGTGCAGCTGGCCGGCTCCACCACCCAGCCCATCATCGGCACCAGCTCGGTTGGCTCGGGCCTCGGCTACACCAACTACCAGGCCGGCCAGCAGGCGCCCGACATCGTCGCCAACCTGCGCATCGACCAGGCCTGGGGTTCGGCCCAGCTCTCCGGCGCGCTGCACCAGGTGCAGGTCACGGCTCCGCTCTATGCGGGCTTCTATCCGGGTCTCGAGGCCAGCGACAGCTGGGGCTGGGCCGTGGGCGGCACGGTGGAGTTCAAGCTCCCCTTCATCGCCGCGGGCGACAGCATCTTCTTCCAGGCCGGCTACGCCGAAGGCGCTGCCAACTATCTCGGCCTCTCCGGCACGGCCCAGGGTCGTTCCGTGGGCGTCGGCTCCATCGACCTGAGCCAGGTTGGCACCGGCATCTACGGCAACGGCGCGTTCTACACCGTGGCCGATGCGGTTGGCACGAGCCTCTGGGGCGACTACTCCCTGACCAAGGGCTGGAGCATCCAGGGTCAGTTCCGTCACTACTGGACCCCCGGCCTCCGGTCGTCGATCTACGGTGGTTACGTCTCCTACGAGGTGCCGGACAACATCGTCGCGGCCTTCGACTTCAACCTGTGGCAGGTCGGCGTGAACACCGTCTGGTCGCCGGTGAAGAACCTCGATATCGCGGCTGAAGCCCTCTACACCAAGGTCGATGGCTCCACCCCGCTCGGCTACTACTCGTCGGTCACCCCGTCGGGCGGCAACACCTACTCGCTCGTGGGCGGCTCCACCGACATCTGGTCGGGCGGCGTGCGCGTGCAGCGTAACTTCTGATCCTCGCCTCGGCGAAGATTTCCGAAAGGCCCCGGCGGGAAACCGCCGGGGCTTTTCTTTGTCTGAACTATATATTACGCTGCGTCATCAGATGATTTATCTGGAATTGTAATAATCTAATAGTGCGCCTGCGGTATTCCAATTGGTCTCGCATTTTGCCATTGTGGTGAGCGCAAATGTGCAGTGCGCGTTGCAGGCACGAAACCGGGCGCTCGGCTTCACGACACATGACTGTCGGATATGGAGCGTAGTTATCCGCCTCGCGCAGGGGCCGGATTACGGCGTCGCGCGTCACGGACACCTGACGCAGCCTGTGTCGTGCCATCTGCATGCCGCGACAAATTCGATCCGGTCACGTCTTCCCTTGCAAGGGCGGAATGGCGACGATACAGATACATTATATCGTTATGGGGGACTCAATCGTGCGATCCAACGCTTCTGCCCGGCTCCGCTCCAAGGTTGGCGGTCCCAAGGTTGGCGCCTCCCGGAGGCCGGTTGCCCTTGCGGCGCTCGTCGGGCTGGCGTCCGTGGCAGGCGCGATTCCGGGCGCGCGGGCGGCGGATCTGCTGACCGTCAAGGCGAAGGACGCCTACATGCGGGCCTGCACGGCGCAGGGCGAGGGCTTCTATTACATCCCTGGCACCGACACCTGCATCCGCGTGGGCGGCTATGCCTGGGCGGAAGGCTATTACAACACCTATACCCAGTATCCGGTGGAGAACGACGAGAGCTATTCCATCGCCACCGGCGGCCTCATCCTCGATGCCCGCACCGAGACCGAATATGGCACCCTGCGTTCCTATTTCGAGGCTCGTTTCCGCTGGCGTACGGCAGACCCGTGGTCCGACGGTCCGAACAAGAGCGAGGTCGAGCTCTGGAACGTGTATGTCCAGTTTGCCGGCTTCACCTTCGGCCACGCCCAGTCCTTCTTCGATTTCTATGCCAATGCCAACGTCCTCGGCACGGACCCGGCCACCATCGGCGACGACACGCGCATCAACCTCATCGCCTACACCTACGAATTCACCAAGGGCCTCAGCGCCACCCTCTCGTTCGAGGATGCGGCCGACCGCCAGTCCGGCACCCTCGCCGCCGATCCGGCAACCTTCACGGACGAAGACTACCTGGCCGGGCAGAGCGTGCCGGACGTGGTCGCGAACCTGAAGTATGAGGGCGAGTGGGGCTCGGTGCAGCTCTCCGGCGCGCTTCACCAGGTCAAGGCGGTGTCGCTGCTGAACACCATCTCGTCCACCGACTCGGACTGGGGCTATGCGCTCCAGGGCGGCATCATGTTCAACCTGCCCATGCTCGGGGAGGAGGACACGCTCTATCTCCAGTCCGCCTATGCGGACGGCGCCATGTCCTATCTCGGCCTGCAGGATCCCTCGGGCAGCTATTCGCCCCCCGATGCGTTCCTCAGCCTCACCGGCCTCACCCGCGTGTCGGGCTGGAACTTCACCGCCTCGCTCCTGCACAATTGGAACGAGAAGTGGAGCACCGCCCTGTTCGGCGGCTATGCCGCCTACGACTTCAACGACGCCTGGGCGCAGAGCTTCTACGGCGCCTCCGGCGGCGTGAACTACAATCTGGGCGGCTATCTTGCCTTCGCGCCGGTGAAGCACCTCACCATCGCGCTCCAGTACGACTACACCTACAATTCCGCATCGAACTTCCTGCCGACGGACTTCTCGCCCGCCCTGTCGTCGGTCGATGCCAATCGCGTGCTGCTCTTCGTCTCCCGCGATTTCTGACGCCGCGGCGCTCGTCCCGTCCTCGTCCCCACCCCACGCGCCATCCTCCTGCCGGAGGGTGGCGCGTTGTCCGTTGCGGCGGCGGGATGGGCGCATGGACCCGGTGCATCGTCCTCGGAAGGCTTCCGGTTGGTCGCCGAAATGTGCTGAACTCCCGCCACCGATGGCTGGCACAGGCGTGGTCGGCCGGGCCGCGCGCACCGGCGCATGAGAGGGAGGCAGGAGCGGATGGCTGCAGCGGATGGGGACGGACGCAGGCCGGAGCAAGCGCCGGGCAAGGCGCGCAAGGGCGTGTGGCCGCTGGTCCTCGGCCTCGTCGCCTTCGCCCTCCTGTGCGCCTTCACCCTCGCCGCCGCCCGCGGTCCCATCGAGGCCGATCTCGATTCGGCCGCCGCCGACATTCTCGCCCGCACCGGGGAAGGCTGGGCCTCGGCCCGCTTTGCGGGGCGCGATGCCACGCTGGAAGGCGAGGCGCTGGCGGAGGAGGCCCGGGCCAAGGTGCGCGCCTCTCTCGAGGGCCTGTTCGGGGTACGGGTGGTCCGCGACGAGACCACCATCCTGCCGGAACGGCGCCCGTTCACCTTCAGCGCGGTGAAGGACGGCCGCACCATCGCCCTGGACGGCTACGTACCCTCGGCGGATGCGCTCGCCCGCATCGTCGCCGCGGCCCGCGCCGGTGGCGACCAGGTGGCGGGCCAGGAGCGGCTGGTGCGGGCGCGCGGCGCGCCCCCGGGGGATTTCGCCGCTCTGGTGACGTTCGGCCTCGCGCAGCTGAAGAAGCTGCCCTCGGGGCGCATCACCCTCTCGGACGGCGCCATCGGCATCGAGGGCCGCGCGCGCGACCTCGCGAGCTACGATGCGCTGGCCCAGACCATGCTGGGGCCGCTGCCGGATGGCATGGTGCTGGCGCGCTTCGCCGTGCGCCCGCCGGTGGCCTCGCCCTTCTTCTGGTCGGCGGTGCGCGATGGCACCGTGCTGCGCCTCAGCGGCTTCGTGCCCTCGGCGGAGGCGCGCAGCGAGGTGGCCGCCGCCTTGTCGTCGGCCGTGCCGGGCATCGGCATCAAGGACGACACCCGGCTCGCCGATGGCGCGCCCTCGACCGACCTCTGGCTGAAGGCGGTGCGCTTCGCCGGCCAGCTTCTGGCGCAGCTTCCGGAAGGCCGGGTCACCCTCTCCGACAGCGCCATCGCGGTGGAGGGGGCGGTGCCCAGCTTCCCGGGCTTCGACCAGCTTCTGGCCCAACGCCGCGCGCCGCCCGACGGCTTTCAGATCACCCGCTTCGCGGTCGAGCCGCCGCGCGCCGCCCCCTTCACCTGGCGCATCGAGCGGTTCGCGGAAGCGGTGCGGCTGTCCGGCTACGCGCCCTCGGACGAGGCGCGCCGGCTGCTGGTGGATGCGGCACGCGCCGCTTTCCCCGGGGTGCAGGTCTCCGACGACATGCAACTCGCCTCGGGCGGGCCGGCGCCCGAATTGTGGGCGAGCGCGGCAAGCTTCGCCGTGGCCCAGCTCGTCAAGCTGGGGATCGGGGCCGCGGATGTCGCCGGCACGCAGGTCACCCTGTCCGGAGAGGCGGCCGATTCTGTCACCTTCCTGTCCGTGATGCAGGCGGTGAAGACCCCGCCCGCCGGTGTCAGCGCGGTGGCGGAGGCGGTGCGCCCGCCCACCATCTCTCCCTATGTCTTCTCGGTGCGGCGCGAGGCCGATGAGCTCACCGTCTCCGGCTTCTATCCGGATGCCGCCGCCCATGCCGCCATCCGCGCGACGCTGGAGCGCGACTTCCTGCGCGAGAAGGTGAACGACGTGTCGGCCGTGGGCGGCGGCGCGCCGGATGGTTTCCTGCCCGCCGTGCTGGCCGGGCTGACCCAGCTGTCGCGCATGGGCAATGGCGAGCTGAGCCTTGCCGACGGCCAGCTGCGCCTCGCAGGAACCGCCTTGACGCCGGCCGCCGTCGCCGAGACGGATGCCGAGCTGAAGCGGGCGGTGCGGCCGCCCTTCATGGTGGAGACCGCCATCGAGCCGGCCATCGCCCCGCCGCCGGCGGACACCGTGGCCTGCGGCCGGCAGGTGGGCGAGTTGCTGGCCCGCGGCACCATCCGCTTCGCCAGCGGCAGCGCCGAGATCGACCGGCAGAGCCGCGGCCTCGTGGATCGCCTCGCGGTGGCGCTGAAAAGGTGCCCGGGGACGGTGGTGCGCATCCTCGGCCACACCGACGGGGTGGGTGACGCCGAGTTCAACAAGCGCCTGTCGGAGGCGCGCGCCAATGCGGTTCTGGCCTATCTCGCGGCGGCGGGCATCGCCTCCGACCGGCTGAGCGCGGCGGGCTTCGGTTCCGGGCAGCCGCTGGCGCCCAACGACACGGAAGCGGGCAAGGCGCTGAACCGCCGCATCGAGATCGAGGTGAAGGAGCGCGCGCCGTGATCTATCTCACCCTCGCCTTGTGGCCTTATCTTGTGGCGGCGGTCGCAATCGGCGTCGCCACGGGCTATGTGATTGGCCGACAGAATCCGGGGAGGCGCGCATGATGGCCTTCACCATCGAAGTCTTGCTGCTTCTGGCTCTGGCCTTTTCGCTGGGTCTTGCCTTGGGCTTCAAGCTGGGCCGCCGCCGCGCGGCGGTCGTCGCCGAGCGGGAAGGCGGCCTGCCGCCCGTGTCCTCCGGCGTGCTGCCGGTCCGTGAGGTCGCGCCGCCGGGCGTGCTTCCCTTCGCGGCGGCGTCCTTTGATGCCCCGGCGAACGCGCCTGTTCCGGGCGCGCCGGACCACGTGCCGGCCCGCCCGGCCCCGACCTCGTCGCCACGCGAGCCGGACCTCTTCTCCCGGCTCGGCCTGAGCCCCGGCATGGTCTCCCTGCCGCGCGATCCGGAGGACGAGGAGCCGCCGCGAGGCCCGGTCTCCCCGCGGCCCGCGCCGGCCCCGGTCGTGGTGCGCGAGAAGGGGCCGGACGGCCATCCCGGCGTGCGTCCGCCGACCCTGGAGGCGCCGGAGGGCGCGGGCGCGGACGACCTGAAGCTCCTGAAGGGCATCGGCCCGCAGAACGAGCGCCGGCTCAATGCGCTCGGCATCTACCATTTCCGCCAGATCGCCGCCTGGACGCCCGACGAGGCGGCCTGGGTGGGCAGCTACCTTGCCTTTCCGGGGCGCATCGAGCGGGAGGACTGGATCGGCCAGGCGAAGGCCCGCGCAGCCGGCGAGCCTCCGGCCGCGCCCGACCGGGAAGAGGGCTGAGGGGGAGGGGTCTCGCTGCCCGAGCGCGGCGGATCGGGCGAGCCGGTGGCTCCCTCACCCGCAAGCGGCAGTGGGGTCAGCTGAGCCACATTTGCTCTCGTTGTGGGGAAGGGGCCCGGCCATGACGATGCCGCCAGCGCCACGCTCCGTAGTGTTCTCCGAGCCGCTGGGCGTCATGGCCGGGACAAGCCCGGGCATGACGCAGCCGGTGTGTGGGCAGCCGGTGTGTGACATGCGCTCCGCTGCTCCCTCTCCCGCTTGCGGGCAAGGGGTGGGGAGGGCGCGCGCCGGGGCCAGCCGCCTCAGCGGCCGCCGCGCAGGTCCGCTTCCATCTGCAGCTTGGAGGGGATGTTGAAGCGCACCTTGTAGACTTGGTAGTTCTCCATCACCCGCTGCACGTAATTGCGGGTTTCGGAGAAGGGGATGGCCTCCACCCAGTCCACCACGTCCACGTCCGGGTCGCGCGGGTCGCCATAGCGCTGGATCCACTTCGCCACATTGCCGCGTCCGGCATTGTAGGCGGCGAAGGCGAGCACGTAATTGCCGCGGTAGCTCTCCACCAGCTCGCCGATCTCGGCGGCGCCGAACTGCACGTTGTAGGTCTGGTCGCTCATCAGCCGGCGCTCGTCATAGGCGACGCCGGTGAGCTTGGCGACGTGGCGTCCCGCCTCCGGCGTCACCTGCATGTAGCCCATGGCCTTGGCGCTGGAGACGATGCGCGGGTTGAACTGGCTCTCCTGCCGGGCGATGGCGTAGACCACCGCCTTGTCCACCGGATAGCCGATGGAATTGAAGCTGGGCAGGCCGAAGGTGGGGAAGGCTTCCGCCTCCAGCGGGTGGCCCTCGGCGAGGCCCTCCTTGCCCACCACCAGCGCGCCGCGGGCGTCGCCATTGGCCTCGGCGAGGTCAGCCAGCATCACGAGCTGGGCCGGGTCCTCCATGCGCCAGGCGAGGTCGTAATAGATGGTGAGGGGAATGTCGCGCTCGCCGATGGCGTAGAGCATGCGCACCGCCTTGACCGGCTCCAGCCGGGCGAAGGTGCTGCGGCTGTCGAACGAGGCCGAGGGCGCGCGCAGCACCACCGGCGCCATGCCCAGCTTGGTGCGCGAGAGCTGGCCGTAATAGGTGGCCGAGAAGCGCGCCGCCGCCTGGTAACGCTCGTGGGCGCGTCCGCTGTCGCCCATGGCCTCGGCCGCCCGCGCCTGCCAGTAATAGGCGCGCGACAGGGTGATGGGATGTTTCTGCTCGTCGTCGATCCTGGCGAAATGCTGGGCCGCCGTGCGCGGGTCCTTCAGGAAGCGCAGGGCGATCCAGCCGGCGGTGAAGTGCTGCTCGGCACGGTAATTGTCGGCCTTGGGCGGCACGCCGGTCGAGGCCACCTTGTAGGCGGTCTGGGCATCGCCCGCGTCGAGAAGCTCGCGGGCGACGAGGCGCCGCTCGATCCACCATTCGTCGGGATCGGCGCGGACCTGGTCGGAGGTCGAGCCGGCCAGCAGCGCGCGCGCGGCCTCCTGCGGCTTGTCCGCCCGGCGGGCCAGCTGGGACTTGGCGAACAGATAGGCCGGGTCGTTGGCGAGGGAGAACGGCACCTGGGCCAGCAGCTTCTCGCCGTTCGCCTCCTTCCTGGCGATGGCCATGCGCGCCTTGGTGAGGGCAACCACGTCCGAGCCCGCGCGCGCGGCGGCGCGCAAGGCGCGGTCCGGGTCCGGCTTGTAGCTGAAGCGGTCGGCCCTCAGCTTGTGGTCGGTGCGCGTGAGGAAGCCGGAGAACTCGTCGAGGATCTTGTTCTCGAACAGCTCGTTCAGCTCATCCTCCCGCCAGGCCTCGCGCACCCAGTCGGCGGCATCCGAGCGGTTGCCCGTCGAGACGAGATAGCGGGCGAGCGCGATCTTGCCCTCGCCGGAGAGCGGCGGCTGCTCGGCGAAGAAGGCGCGCGCCTTGCCGGGGTCCCGGTTCTCCTGGAACAGCACCCGCTCGGCGCGGCGGCGCAGCGTGCTCTGGGTAGGCCAGCCGGGCTTTTCCTTGAGGAATTCGTTGATGGCGTCGAAGCCGAGGTCATTGGGGGCGTGGCGGATGACCAGCCAGGTCACCAGCGTGCGCGCCGCCGGATCGTCGATCTGCTGGGCGGCGCCCATGGCTTCCGCCGCGCGCCCGTTCTTGGCGGCACTCACCGCCACCTTCAGCGCGGCGAGGTCGCCGCCGGGAATGTTGGCCGAGGCGCCCAGCGTCGGCGCGGCCTGCGGGACCGCGGCCGGGGCGCGGGCGGTGGCCGGCTTGGCCGAGGGTTTGGCGGCGGTGGGCTTGGCAGCGGTGGGCTTGGCGGCAGAGGAATTGGCCGAAGGTTTGGCGGCCTCCTTCTTCGCATCCTTGCCGGCCTTGGAATCCGCGGCCGCCTTGGCGTTGCTGGCCGGCTTCGCGGTGGTCGACTTGGCGTCGGCCTTGGCATCCTTGCCGGATTTCGCGTCCTTGGCGGCGGGCTTACCGGCATCCTTGGCGGACTTCGTGTCCTTGGACTTCGTATCCTTGACCGTGTCCTTGGCCGCAGCGGGTTTGGCCGGCGGCGTCGGCGTGGTCTCCGCGCGAGCCGGCATCGCCCCGCTCCACGCGAGGGCAAGCGCGAGCGCGCTCACGGAAATCAGGCTCGAAACAGGCGACATGAAATGTCCTCGCGGCGCGTTCGTGATCGTGCGGATTGATCGTGCGGCTTCCCCCTGGGCCATGTTCCGCCAGCCGTGTTGACGAAACCCTAACCAGATTGATCGCGCAAAGAGGGCGAAAGCGGGGCTCATGGCCCCGCATGGGTTGCAATGATGGCAATGCCTCACCGGGGTGCCGCCTGTCCGGGGCCGGCGCGGTGGCGCGCTACGGGCTCGGCTTCCGGGCGCGGGCCCGGCCGGCTTCGGGCGTCCGGCGGGGCGTTGTCGTCGCGCGCCCCCTTTCCGGGCGGCCGGCAAAAGGATAAGGGTCAAGGTCCGCACCCGCCGCTCATCCGAGCCGGCGTGGCGCCGGGATGCCCGCGCGCGGGCGCTCCCGGCCAATCAGCAAGCCCCCGCGAGGCTGGCCGTCACGGCCGGCCGACCAGCCCCAGGAACCCAAGGCGTTCGCCATGTCGCCCATTTCGTCTGCGTCGCGCTTCCGCGGCTCGTTTACCGCCCTCGTCACCCCGTTCCGCGACGGCGCGCTGGATGAAAAGGCGTTCCGCGCCTTCGTGGACTGGCAGATCGCCGAAGGCACCCACGGCCTCGTGCCCGTGGGCACCACCGGCGAGAGCCCGACCCTCTCCCATGAGGAGCATAACCGCGTGGTGGAATGGGCGGTCGAGCAGTCCGCCGGCCGCGTCCCGGTGATGGCCGGCGCGGGCTCCAACAACACCGCCGAGGCGGTGGCCCTGGCCCGGCACGCGCAGGAAGTGGGCGCCGACGCCCTGCTGGTGGTGACGCCCTATTACAACAAGCCCACCCAGGAAGGTCTCTACCAGCACTTCAAGGCCATCGCCGAGGCGGTGGAGCTGCCGATCTTCATCTACAACATCCCGAGCCGCTCGGTGATCGACATGTCGGTGGAGACCATGGCGCGGCTGTTCGAGATCCCGAACATCGCCGGCGTGAAGGATGCCACCGCTAACCTTGCCCGCGTCTCGCTGCAGCGGCAGGTGCTGGGGCCGGACTTCATCCAGCTCTCGGGCGAGGACGCCACTGCGCTGGGTTTCATGGCCCATGGCGGGCACGGCTGCATCTCGGTGGCGTCCAACGTCGCCCCGCGCCTGTGCTCGGACTTCCAGACCGCCTGCCTCGCCGGCGACTACAAGGCGGCGCTGGCCATCCAGGACATCCTGATGCCGCTGCACACGGCCCTGTTCGTGGAGACCAACCCGGCGCCCACGAAGTACGCCCTCTCGCTGCTCGGCAAGATGAGCGAGGAGGCGCGGCTTCCCATGGTGCCGGTCTCCGAGACCACCCGCGCCGTGGTGCGCAGCGCCATGGTGCATGCCGGCCTCATCAACTGAGCGCCGGTCTGCTATGCTTTGTTCATGACCAAGCTGCTGGAACAGGCCATTGCCGAGATCCGCAAGCTCTCCGACGCGGAACAGGACCGCGCCGCCGAGCTGCTGCTGGGCCTTGTCCACCAGGGCGAGGAAGGTGGAGGCGGGGCGGCGGATTACCAGCTGACGCCGGAGCAGATCGAGCGGGTCCGGCTCGGTCTTGCACAGGCGCGGCGGGGCGAGTTCGCGGATCCGCAGGAGATCGAGGAGCTGTGGCGGCAGTTCGGGCTGTGAAGGTCCACTTCACGCCGGTCGCGCAGGAGGACCTTGCGGCGATCCTCGCCTATTTGCGGCAGCATTCGCCGGCGGGCATGCGCCATGTGGGTTCCGCGATCCACCAGACCATCCGCCTGCTTGCGGCCGAACCTTTCATGGGGCGGCCGGGCGTTCTGCCGGGCACCCGCGAGTTCATCGTGCGCGGCTATCCTTATCTCATTGCGTATGGGGTTGATGAGACGCGCCGGGAACTGTCGATCGTTTCCGTCGTCCACACAGCCCGCCTGCGCCCCTGACCCATCCCGCTTGCCTGAGCGGTGCGTCGAGACCACATTCCCACCATGAGCAGCAAGAAGACTGAAGCCCCGCGCAAGATCGCCGCCGACAACCGGCGCGCGCGGTTCGATTTCGAGATTGGCGAGACCTTCGAGGCCGGTGTCATGCTCACCGGCACCGAGGTGAAGAGCCTGCGCGGTGGCAAGGCCACCATCGGCGAGAGCTATGCCGCCCAGAAGGCCGGGGAGATGTGGCTCTACAACGCCTACATTCCCGAATATCTGGAGGCCAACCGCTTCAACCACGAGACCCGCCGGCCCCGCAAGCTGCTGCTGCACAAGCGGCAGATCGCCAAGCTCGGCCAGGCGGTGGAGCGAGAGGGCATGACGGTTGTCGCGCTGAAGATCTATTTCAACGACCAGGGTCGCGCCAAGGTGGAGCTGGCCCTCGCCAAGGGCAAGAAGGCCCACGACAAGCGCGAGGCCTCCAAGGAACGCGACTGGGCGCGCGACAAGGCACGCCTCATGCGCGACCGCGGCTGACGTAAAGGGGAGCGCGCCATGGCCGGCAGGATCGCGTTTGACCATTGCGTCGTCCATGTGAGCGATTTCAAGCGCTCCAACGCCTTCTCTGCGGCCGTGCCGGGCGCCGATGTGGTGCCGGTGGGCGCAGGCTTCGCCTATGGCTTCGGCGACCGCCAGCTCAACCTGCACGGGCCGGGGGTGGACCCGGTCCCGGTGGCGCGGCTGCCGGTCCAGCCCGGCAACAGCGATCTGTGCTTTCGCTGGGACGGGTCCATCGCCGGCGCGATCGCGCACCTTGCCGCCCATGGACTCACGCCGAAGCTGGGGCCGGTGCCGCGCTTCGGCGCGCGCGGGCGGGGGGGCGAGCGTCTATTTCCACGATCCCGACGGATCGCTTTTGGAATTCATCTCCCATGACGACGCGCAGGAGGACACGCCATGAGCACCTACACCGCGCTGCCCGAGAATCTTCCCGCGCCCGAGGATGACGGCGCCGCCGCCCATCTGCCGGGTCTGGAACTGCCCATCATCGCGCTGCCGGCCACCGACGGGCGGATGATCGACCTATCGGGCCTGTCGGGGCTCGCCGTGGTCTATGCCTATCCGCGCACCGGCGTGCCCGGCCAGCCTTTGCCCACGGGCTGGGACGAGATCCCCGGCGCGCGGGGCTGCACCCCGCAATCCTGTGCCTTCCGCGACCATTTCGCGGACCTGAGGGCGGCTGGGGCGGAGCATGTGTTCGGCCTCTCCCTCCAGGAGACGCCCTACCAGCAGGAGGTGGCGGAGCGGCTGCACCTGCCGTTCCCGCTTTTGTCCGACCACCGCCATGAGCTGGCCCGCGCCATCCGCCTGCCCACCTTCACGGTGGAGGGGGCGCTGCTCTTGAAGCGCATCACCCTCATCATCGAGGACGGCGCCATCTCCCACGTTTTCTATCCGGTGTTCCCGCCGGACCGGAACGCCGCCGACGTGCTGGCGCACCTTCACGCCAAGCGCGGGCAGGAGTAGCGCTCGCGCCGATCAGGCCGCGTCGAGATAGCCGCGCACGGCGGCGAAGACCGTGCGGAACATGGCCGGCGTCAGCACGCCCGTATTGGTATTGTAGCGCGAGCAGTGATAGCTCGCGAACAGCCGCACCGGTCCCATGGTCCCGTGCTCGATCGTGTCCGTGGCGCCGTGGCCGAACTTGAGCCGTGAGGCCTTCTGCCCCAGCGCCGCGAGGGTCGAATCGTGGGCGATCTTGCCGAGGGTCACGATGGCGGAGAGGCGCGGCATGGCGGCCATGGGCGCGGACAAAAACGGCCGGCAGGTGCGGATCTCCTCCGGCGTCGGCTTGTTCTGCGGCGGCACGCAGCGCACCGCATTCACGATGCGGGCATCGGTGAGGGTAAGCCCGTCTTCCGGATGGGCGGCATAGGGGCCGGTGGCGAAGCCGTATTCGATCAGTGTGGCGTAGAGCAGGTCGCCGGCATAGTCGCCGGTGAAGGGGCGCCCGGTGCGGTTCGCCCCGCGCAGGCCGGGGGCGAGGCCGACGATGAGCAGGCGCGCATCCTGCGGCCCGAAGGCCGGCACCGGGGCATTGTGCCAGGAGGGCTCGGCCGCCCGCCATTCATGGCGGAAGTCGGCGAGGCGGGGGCACAGGGGACAGTCGGCCCCCGGCTCCAGGGGCGTCCGCGCAGGCGCCCGGGCGGCGGAGGCCCGGGCAACGGCAACCTTGGCCATGCTCGGTTCCGAGGCTCAGGTTTCGCCGGGATCGCTGGCCGCGGCGGCGGCGCCGCGGCGCTCCAGGAAGCGGGGCGTCTCCGACATGCGGCCCTGCCGCTCGGAGGGGTCGCGCCCGATCTTGGGCTGGAGCTCCACCAGGTCGATGAACACGTCCGCCTGCCGGCGCAGGTCGTCGGCGATCAGCGGCGGCTGGGTGGAGATGGTGGAGACCACCGACACCCGCACGCCCTTGCGCTGGAGCGCCTCCACCAGCGAGCGGAAGTCGCCGTCGCCGGAGAACAGGACGATGTGGTCCACGTGCTCGGCGAGCTCCATGGCGTCCACGGCAATCTCGATGTCCATGTTGCCGCGCACGCGCCGGCGGCCCTGCGAATCCGTGAATTCGCGCGCGAGCTTCGTGACCACGGCGTAGCCGTTATAGTCCAGCCAGTCGAGCAGCGGGCGGATCGAGGAATATTCCTGGTCCTCGATCAGTGTCGTGTAATAGAAGGCCCGCAACAGATACCCACGGCTCTGGAACTCCTTCAGGAGCCGCTTGTAGTCGATGTCGAAGCCGAGCGCTTTGGTAGCGGAATATAGATTGGCGCCATCAATCAGAAGAGCGATCTTTTCCAGGCCCTGCATACAAAGGTCCGCCGATGGAATGGGATGGGCGTAACGGGAACGGTTGCAAACCACGTCGTTCGACCGCCTTTCTCCGACGAAGCACCGTTCAAGGCAAGCGAAAAAGGCACGGCGGGCTTGCCCAACATGGTGAATTGCTGTACTGACCCGCTCTTCCCAAGGCCCATAGTTGCGCGCCTGATGCGCATGAGGGAGTGACGAGCCCATGGCCCGTGTCACGGTTGAAGATTGCATCGACAAGGTGGACAACCGGTTCGAGCTGGTCCTGCTCGCCGCCCACCGGGCGCGCATGATCTCGTCCGGTTCCCAGATCACCGTCGATCGCGACAATGACAAGAACCCGGTGGTCGCCCTGCGCGAGATCGCCGACGAGACGGTGAGCCCCGAGGATCTGAAGGAAGACCTCATCCACTCGCTGCAGAAATACACCGAGGTGGACGAGCCCGAACCCGAGGCGGTGCCCCTCATCGCCTCCGGTGACAGCTCGGGCGGCGACGACAGCGACGTCATGCTCGACCGCATGACCGAGGAAGAGCTGCTCGCCGGCCTCCAGGGCCTCGTGCCACCGGAGCATACCGACGACGACGAAGGCTGAGCGCGGGCCGCTCGCCGTATCGTATCGCACGGCCGGGCCTCGCCCGGCCGTTTGCTTTTACGGGCCGCTGCCTGACCTTCGGTGGCGTCTCAATCGTTTCGTATGATCGTTGACGCGCGGTGCGCGCGGGCTTAGGTTCGCCGCCATGTCTGGTTCGGGATGTGACATGGCCGGCTATCGCTTGGCCCTGCGGCGAATTCCTCGCCCGGTCGATGCGATCGGCCGGGTAATCTGACGCGTCGTCCGGGAAGCCTTCGCGACGGCGCGATGACCTGAGGGGCAAGCGCCCCTGTTCGCACCGCACGCGGCCGCACGGCCCGCTTCCGTTCCGGATTGTCCCATGCCCCGTTCCCAAGCCCCTTCGCCCGTCGTCGAGGACGGCGCGGGCCTCTATCGCCTCGTGGTGGCGGCCGAGGCCGAGACCAACCTGCTCCTGCGCCTGCTGGAACCGTTCGTGATCCATGACGTGCTGCCCACCGCCGTGGCCTGCCGCACCGACGGCGGGACGCTGGCGGTGGAGATCGCCTTCGCCGCCCATGGGGATGTCGCGCTCAGGCTCCAGGCCCGCCTGTCCGTGCTGTTCGGGGTGCACGAGGCAGCGCTGGTGCCCGTGGATGCGGGGGAGGCGCGCGCCGCCGCCGACCGCCCGGCCCCCAGCCGCGCGGCCTGACGGACGAGACGATGCTGAATACCCTCGCCGAGATCGCGGTCATCGTCCTTCCGGTCTTCGGCATGGTGGCGGTGGGCTATCTCGCTGCCAAGGTGGGGCTGGTCAGCGAGCGGGCCAGCGACGGGCTGGCGGAGTTCGTCTTCAGCCTGGCGGTGCCGGCGCTCATCTTCAAGACGCTCAGCGAATCCAGCCTGCCGGAGGCCCAGCCCTGGGGCTACTGGATTTCCTATTTCGCCGGCGCCTTCTTCGCCTTCGGCCTCGCCATGCTGGCGGCGCGCAGGCTGTTCGGCCGCAGCCGGCAGGAGGCGGTGATCCACGGCTTCGCGGCGGGGCAGGCCAATACGGTGTTCGTGGGCGTGCCGCTGATCCTGAAGGCCTATGGCCCGGAAGGGGCGGTGCCGCTGTTCCTGCTCATCGCCATCCACCTGCCGGTGATGCTGGTGGCCGCCACCGTGCTCATGGAGGGCAGCGCCGGCTTTTCCCGCGCCACCGTGCTGAAGCTGGTGAAGGCGCTGGCGCTCAACCCCATCCTCATCGGCATCTATGCCGGCGCTCTCGCCCGGATCCTCGGCGTCCAGGCCACGGGCATCCCCCGGCAGATGGTGGACCTGATCGCCGCCGCCGCCACGCCCTGCGCGTTGATCTCGCTCGGCCTGTCGCTGAAGCGCTACGGCATGACCGGGGGCGACCTTGCGCCTTCGGCGTTTATCAGCGCGCTCAAGCTGCTGGTGCACCCGGCGGCGGTGTTCGCGCTCACCTTCGTGTTTCCCATGCCGCCGGTGTGGGCCGGGGTGGCGGTGCTGTTCGCCGCCATGCCCTCGGGCATCAACGGCTACCTGCTGGCCCAGCGCTACGGCATCGGAGTGGGCGCCTCCACCAGCGCGGTGTCCATGTCCACCGGGCTCGCGGTGTTCACCGTGGCCCTCTGGCTCTATGTGCTCGGGGTCGGGTAGGGCCTCGCCCCATCGGGGCCGGAAGCCTGCCCCGCAACTGGCGGCGCGAGCCCCAGCCGCCGGCGGATGTCCTGCGGCGTGGCCCCGGCGGCGCGCAGCGCGGTCAGGCTGGTGGCGGCGTTGCTCTTGGAGAGCTTGTGGCCGCTCTCATCCAGGATCAGGCGGTGGTGATGATAGGCCGGCGTCGGCAGGTCCAGCAGCCGCTGCAGCAGCACGTGCACCGAGGTGGCGTGGTAGAGGTCCATGCCGCGGATGACATGGGTGATGCCCTGCGCGGCGTCGTCCACCACCACGGCGAGGTGATAGGAGGTGGGCACGTCCTTGCGCGCCAGCACCACGTCGCCCCAGCGTTCGGCATCCGCCGCCACCGCCTTGCGCGGCCCCTCCGGAACGCCCTGCGCCTCCTCCCAGCCGAGCGGGCCGCCGGGGGAAGCGGTCTCCAGCGCCTTTTGCATGTCCAGCCGGATCACGAAGGGCGCGCCCGCAGCCCTGCGCGCGGCCCGCTCCGCATCGGTCATGGCGGAGCGGGGGAAGGGGAAGAGCGGGGCGCCGTCCGGATCGCGC
>NZ_JAIVFN010000041.1 GCF_030015065.1 Xanthobacter autotrophicus
CCTCCCAACCCTCCCCCGCAAGCGGGAGAGGGCTTTTGACGGGAGCCTCTGATGCAATCCCAGCTCCTTCTCCAGCTCATCATCAACGGGCTCATCATCGGCACGCTCTATGGCGTGGTGGGCATGTGCTTCGTGCTCATCTACAAGGCCTCGCAGGTGGTGAACTTCGCCCAGGGCGAGTTCCTGCTCATCGGCGCCTGGACCTGCTGGTGGCTGCTCACCGCGTGGAACATCCCCTTCTTCTGGGGCTTCCTCATCGCTGTGTGCTTCATGATGGTGTTCGGCATCGCGGTGCAGATGGTGGTGCTGCGGCCGCTCATCGGCGAGCCGATCATCTCGGTGATCATGGTCACCATCGGCATGTCGATCTTCTTCCAGGCGCTGATGAAGTGGATGTTCGGCACCTTCGCCCAGCCGTTCCCGCCCATCTTCAGCGTGGACAAGGTGAACATCCTCGGCCTGCAGGTGCAGACCGCCTATCTCATGTCCACCGGGGTCAGCCTCGCCATCATGGCCGGGTTTGCCTGGTTCTTTAAGTATTCGCGCCTCGGCCTCGCCATGCGCGCCACGGCCTTCTCGCAGCAGGTGGCGCAATCGCTGGGCATCTCGGTGCGCCAGGTGTTCGCCTTGTCCTGGGGCATCTCGGCGGCGGTCTCGGCGGTGGCCGGCGTGGTGGTGGGCATCGTGAACGGGGTGTCCTCGGCGCTCTCCTATTTCGGCATCAAGGTGTTCCCGGCGGTGATCCTCGGCGGCCTCGACAGCGTGTTCGGCGCGGTGGTGGGCGGGCTCATCGTGGGCCTGCTCGAAAACCTCGGGCAATATGTGGACAGCCAGTATCTCAAGTGGGGCAACCTCTACGAGATCATCCCCTTCTACGCCCTCATCATCATCCTGATGATCAAGCCCTACGGGCTGTTCGGCACCCGCGACATCGAGAGGGTCTGATCTTATGGCCATCGACACCATGCGCCCGTGCGGCGACTACCGCACCAGCTACCGGGCCGACCAGACCATCTTCGCCACGCGGCTGACCCTGATCTTCTGTGTCATCGCGGTGGTGGCCCTGTGCTTCGCACCGTTCTTCTTCTCGCGCTACGTGCTGAGCCTGCTGATCCAGATCGGCTATCTCGGCATCGCCGCGCTGGGGCTGAACATCCTCGTGGGCTTCTCGGGGCAGATCTCCATCGGCCACGCGGTGTTCTTCGGCTTCGGCGGCTTCGCCTCGGCCTTCCTCGCCGACAAGGGCGTGCCGGTGCCGCTGGCCATCGTGCTGGCGGGGCTGTGGACCACGGCGGTGGGTCTCCTCTTCGGCCTGCCGGCGGCGCGGGTGAAGGGGCTGTACCTCGCCATCGCCACGCTCGCCGCCCAGTTCATCCTGCAGGACTTCTTCGTGCGGGCGGAATGGTTCACCGGCGGCACCCACGGCGCCATGGCCGCGCCCTTCACCCTGTTTGGCCATGACCTGTCCGGCGACGACAAATACTTCTACGTGGTGCTGTTCTTCGTGGTGGTCATGTATCTGGGCGCCGCCAACCTCATGCGCTCGCGCGACGGGCGGGCCCTGATCGCGGTGCGCGACCATTATCTCTCCGCCGAGATGATGGGCGTGAACCTCACCAAGTACCGCACCATGGCGTTCGGCATCTCGTCCTTCTATGCCGGCATCGGCGGGGCGCTCTACGCGCATTATGTGGGCTTCATGTCGGTGGAGGGGCTGGATATCCTGTTCTCCATCCAGTTCCTCGGCATGATCATCATCGGCGGTCTCGGCTCCATCATGGGCTCGCTCATGGGCACCATCTTCATGGTGCTGCTGCCCGAGGCCACCGGCTGGCTCGCCTCGGCGCTGTCGGGCAGCGTCATCGACCAGGTGCTGCACCTGAAGGACGGCATCACCTACATGCGCGAGATGCTGATCGGCCTTACCATCATCCTGTTCCTGATCTTCGAGCCGGACGGCCTTGCCCACCGCTGGCGCCTGATCAAGGCCTACTGGAAGCTCTACCCCTTCTCGTATTGATATGACCGCAAGCCAAGGCGGCACAGACCGTCCGGCTTTTCGAGGAAACCAAGGAGACACTGATGAAGAAGATCGCCCTTTCGCTCGTCTCGGCGCTGGCCCTCGCCGCCGCCACGCCGGCGCTGGCCCAGTCCATCAATATCGGCCATCTCGCGGATTATTCGGGAGGCACCTCGGACGTGGGCCAGCCCTACGGCCAGGGCATCCAGGACGCCATTGCCTGGATCAACGCCAATGGCGGCGTCAACGGCAAGAAGATCGACTCCGACTTCAACGAATACGGCTATCAGGTGCCGCGGGCGCTGGCCGCGTTCAAGAAATGGGTGGGCACCAACAAGGTGGTGGCCATCCAGGGCTGGGGCACGGCGGACACGGAAGCCCTCGTCGGCATGGTGACCAAGGAGGAAATCCCTTATTTCTCAGCCTCCTATTCCGCCTCGCTCACCGACCCCAAGGGCAAGGTGAACGAGAAGAGCGAGCGCGCCGCGCCGTTCAATTTCTTCTATGGGCCGTCCTATTCGGACTCGGCCCGCGCCATGGTGCAGTGGGCGGCCGACGACTGGAAGGCCAAGGGCAAGCCCGGCAAGCCCAAGTGGGTGCACATGGGCGCCAACCACCCCTATCCCAACTCGCCCAAGGCGGCGGCGGAAGCCTATGCCAAGGAGCTGGGCTTCGAGGTGCTGGATCCCATCACCTTCGCCCTCACGCCGGGTGACTACACGCCCCAGTGCCTGACCCTGAAGCAGTCGGGGGCCAACTACGCCTATCTCGGCAACACCGCGGGCTCCAACATCTCGGTGCTGAAGGCCTGCAAGACGGCGGGCGTGGACGTGCAGTTCCTCGGCAACGTCTGGGGCATGGACGAAAACGCCATGAAGGCGGCCGGCGAGGCGGCGAACGGCGTCGTGTTCCCGGTGCGCACCGCCATCACCTGGGGCGGCAACGCGCCCGGCATGGCGACGCTGAAGGACGTTTCCAAGATGTCCGATCCCTCCGGCACCGCCTATCGCCCGGTGCACTATCTCGCCGCCGTCTGCACCGCCCTCTACATGAAGGAGGCCATGGAGTGGGCGGACAAGAATGGCGGCGTGACCGGCGTGAAGATCCGCGACGGCATGTACCAGAAGAAGGACTGGGTGCCGAAGGGCACCGAGGGCGTGTGCAATCCCTCCAGCTGGACCGCCGCCGACCACCGCCCCACCACCCGCGTGGACCTCTACCGCTCGGTGGTGAGCGGCCCCACCGACGCCTCGGTGGCGGACCTGGTGAAGAGCGGGGCCATCAAGCTGGAGAAGGTCGCCACCATCGACCTGCCCCGCAAGACCGAGCTGCAGGGCTGGTGAGCCTTTCGGACGACCCGCGCCGCTGCCGAGCGGGGCGCTCAAAAGCCCTCTCCCGCACGCGGGAGAGGGGGATGCACCGGAACCGGAGACCGCCATGGCAGAGGCCGCACTGAAGTTCGAACCCGCCGCCGAGACCGCCCCGCCGCTGTTGTCGGTGGACAATATCGAGGTGGTCTACAACGATGTCATCCTCGTCCTGCGCGGGCTGTCGCTGAAGGTCCCGAAGGGTCAGATCGTGGCCCTGCTCGGCTCCAACGGCGCCGGCAAGTCCACCACGCTCAAAGCCATCTCCGGCCTGCTGAAGACCGAGGACGGCGAGATCACCCGCGGCGACGTCACCTTCCTCGGCGAGAAGATCAACGGCATCGAGCCGGACAAGATCGTCCGGCGCGGCATCTTCCAGGTGATGGAGGGGCGCAAGATCGTCGCCGACATGACCGTGCTGGAAAACCTGCGCCTCGGGGCCTTCACCCGGCGCGACAATGAGGTGAAGAGCGACATCGAGCGCGTCTATTCCTTCTTCCCGCGCCTCAGGGAGCGCACCGGCCTTGCCGGCTATCTCTCCGGCGGCGAGCAGCAGATGCTGGCCATCGGCCGCGCCATGATGGCCCGCCCCAAGCTCATCCTGATGGACGAGCCCTCCATGGGCCTGTCGCCGCTGCTGGTGAAGGAGGTGTTCGCCATCATCAAGAAGCTCAATCAGGAGCTGGGCGTCACCATCCTGCTGGTGGAGCAGAATGCGCGGGTGGCGCTCTCGGTGGCGGACTACGGCTACATCATGGAGCAGGGCAAGATCGTGCTCGACGGCACTGCCGAGATGCTCCAGTCCAACGAGGACGTGAAGGAATTCTATCTCGGCCAGGGCGGCGGGGAGGAGCGCAAGTCCTTCAAGAACCTGAAGAGCTTCAAGCGCAGGAAACGGTGGCTGTGAGGCTGACAGGACCGGATAAAAGGCAATACAGCAATATTTGGGACCGTCATGGCCGGGCTCGTCCCGGCCATCCACGCCCGGCGGCGGGGCGCAGCGCACCGACATCGCGCGGGCGGGTTGGTGTGGATGCCCGGCACAAGGCGGGCATGACGGCAGCTATGGCCATGAAGGTGCCGCAGAGGGGCCAGTTCAGAGCATGACCGATCCGAACCGCCATTACGATGCCTGCGAGACCCGCGATCCCGCCGCCCGCGAGACCGCGCTGATGGCCGCGCTGGCCGCCCAGGTCGCCCACGCCAAGGCGAAGGCGCCCTATTTCGCCGCGCTCTTCAAGGATGTGGACCCTGAGGCGGTGAACACCCGCGCGGCACTGGCGCAGCTGCCGGTCACCCGCAAGTCGGACCTGCTCGAGATCCAGCCGAGGAACCTCCCCTTCGGCGGGCTCAATGCGACGCCGCCGGGCAAGCTCGCCCGCATCTTCATGTCGCCGGGGCCGATCTATGATCCGGAGGGCCACGGCGCCGATTTCTGGCGCTTCGCGCGCGGCCTGTTCGCGGCCGGCTTCCGGGCCGGGGACATCGTCCACAACTGCTTCTCCTATCACCTCACCCCCGCCGGCTCGATGATCGAGAGCGGCGCCCATGCGCTCGGCTGCGCGGTGGTGCCGGCGGGGGTCGGCCAGACCGACCTGCAATTGCGCGCCATCGCCGACATCCGCCCCCAGGGCTATGGCGGCACCCCGTCCTTCCTGAAGATCCTGGTGGACAAGGCGCGCGAGTCCGGCACCGACATCTCTTCCCTGAAAAAGGCGCTGGTGACCGGGGAAGCCTTCCTGCCGCCCCATCGCGCCGAGCTGAAGGCCGCCGGCATCGCCGCCCGCCAGTGCTACGGCACGGCCGACCTCGGCCTCGTGGCCTATGAGAGCGAGGCGGAGGAGGGCATGATCGTGGACGAGGGCTGCCTCGTGGAGATCCTGCGCCCCGGCACCGGCGATCCGGTGGAGGCGGAAGGCGAGGTGGGCGAGGTGGTCGTCACCCTGTTCGAGCCCGATTATCCCCTGGTGCGTTTCGCCACCGGCGACCTTTCGGCGGTGCTGCCGGGGATGAGCCCGTGCGGGCGCACCAACGTCCGCCTGAAGGGCTGGATGGGCCGGGCCGACCAGGTGACCAAGATCCGCGGCATGTTCGTGCACCCGGTGCAGGTGACCGCGGCGGTGAAGAAGCATCCGGCGGTGGCGAAGGCCCGTCTCGTGGTGGACCGCATCGGCGATGCCGACGACATGCTGCTTGAAGTGGAAGTCGCCGATGTCGGCGAACTTTCCGAAGCCGCGCTGCTCGACGATCTGCGCGCCGCCACCAAGCTGCGCGGCCGCGTGGCGCTGCTGGCTCCGGGCACGCTGCCGGCGGACGCCAAGACCATCGAGGATCGCCGGCCGGTGTGAAGTCCGCGCGGCCCCGGTCGAAAGCGAAGGGCCGGGCGCCTGACGCGTAGCGGCCGAGGTCGGGGAGCGCTCAGCGGGCGGTGGTCACCGCTGCCTTCAGCGCCCGGGCGGCCTGCTCCGGATCGCCTGCGGCGCAGATGGCGGAGACCACCGCCACCCCGTCCGCGCCGGCGCGGATCACGTCAGCGACGTCTGTGGTGCCGATTCCGCCGATGCCGACCATGGGCAGGCGCGTCAGCGCCCGCACGGCGGCAACACCGGCCGCGCCGATGGCGCCGCCCGCATCGGCCTTGGTACCGGTGGCCTTCACCGGGCCGACGCCGAGATAATCCACGCCGCCAAGGTCAGACGCCCCATATTCCAATGGGTTGCCCACCGACAGGCCGAGGATGCGCTCCGGCCCCAGCACGGCGCGCGCATCGGCGGGGGTCATGTCGTCCTGGCCCAGGTGCACCCCATCCGCGTCCGCCGCCACCGCCACGTCCACCCGGTCATTGATGATGAGCGGGATGCCGAGCGGCGCCAGCAGCGCCTTGAGCGCCCGCGCCTGCTCCACCAGCGCCCGGCCGTGGGCATCGGGATCGCGCAGCTGGACGATGGTGGCGCCGCCCTTCACCGCCGCCTCCACCGTCGCCAGCAGGCCGCGTGCGGCGACCAGGCGCGGATCGGTGACGAGATAGAGGGTGAGGTCGAAGGGCTTGGCCATCCTTGGTCCTTCTCGGGGAGCCGTTGGTCTCACGCCGCGGTCTCACGCCGCCTTGGCGGTTCCGGAAAACCCCGCCGGGGCCGGGCCGCCCATGGCCCAGTCGAGCAGCTCCACCGTGTGCGCCACCGGCACCCCGGTTCCGGAGCCGATCTGCGCCATGCAGCCGATGTTGCCGGCGGCGATGATGTCGGGGGAGAGCGCCTCCAGCGTTCCCACCTTCTTGGCCTTGAGCTGATCGGCGATCTCGCTCTGGAGCATGTTGTAGGTGCCCGCCGAGCCGCAGCACAAATGCGGGTCGAACGGCTCGGCCACCTCGAAGCCCACCGCGCGCAGCAGCTCCACCGGCGGCCCCTTCACCTTCTGCCCGTGCTGGAGCGAGCAGGCGGAATGATAGGCCACCTTCCGGCCCAGCGGCGCCGGCGCCTTCGGCAGGCCGAGGCCGAACAGGAACTCGCTGATGTCGCGGGTGATGGCGGACACCCGCGCCGCCTTGTCCTTGTAGGCGGGATCGAGCCGCAGCATGTGGCCGTAATCCTTGATGGGCGTGCCGCAGCCGGAGGTGGTGACGAGGATGGCGTCGAGCCCCGGCCCGTCCATCTCGCGGGTCCAGGCGTCCACATTGTTGCGGGCGAAGGCGTGGGCCTCCTCCTCCCGTCCCATGTGGTGGACCAGCGCGCCGCAGCAGCCCTCGCCCGCAACCCGCACCACCTCGACCCCGAGCCGGGTGAGCAGGCGGATGGCGGCATCGTCGATTTCCGGCCGCAGCACCGGCTGGGCGCAGCCGCGCAGCAGTGCCACCCGCGCCCGCCGCTGGCCCTGGGCCGGGAAGGTGCCCGGAGCCTCGTGCGGGGCGCGGCCATTGGGCATTCCGGGCGACAGCCGGAGCATGGCGGCGAGCGGCTTCAGGCCGGGGATCTTGGCGAGCAAGGGGGCGAACGGCTTGCCCACCATGGCGCCCATGAGGGCGAGGCGGAAGCGGTCCGGATAGGGCAGCACCCTGGCGAGCATGGCCCGCATCAGCCGGTCGCGGGGCGGCCGGACATAGGTCTTCTCGATATGGACGCGGGCTTGGTCCACCAGGTGCATGTAGTTCACGCCCGAGGGGCAGGTGGTCATGCAGGACAGGCAGGAGAGGCAGCGGTCGATATGCTTGACCTCCTGCTCGGTCGCCGGCCGGTCGTTCTCCAGCATGTCCTTGATGAGATAGATGCGCCCGCGCGGGGAATCCAGCTCGTCGCCGAGCAGCACATAGGTGGGGCAGGTGGCGGTGCAGAAGCCGCAATGCACGCAGGTGCGCAGGATCTTTTCCGCTTCCGCCACATGCGGATCGGCGAGCTGGGCGAGGGAGAAATGGGTCTGCATGGGCGCTCAGCCGTGAAAAGGAGGCAGGGAACGGAAGGAACGGGGATGGCTTTCCATCTCACATCCCCGCATGCATGCGGCCGGGATTGAGCACCAGGCCGGGATCGAAGCTTTCCTTGACCCGCTTGGTCAGGGCCGCCAGCGCCGCGTCGAGGGGCTGGAACACCGCGGTGCGGGCACGTTCGGCGGCGGTGGCGCGGATCAGGGTTGCATGGCCGCCATGGGGGGCGAGGGCTGTGCGCACCGCGTCCGCGTGGGCGCTCTCGCCGGGCAGGCACAGCCAGATGAGCCCGCCGGCCCAGTCGCAAAAGGCCTCGCCGCCGAGATCCGCCGCAAGGCGCGCGGCCAAAGCCGGCCCCGCCATGGGCTCGGTGGAAATGCGCCACACCGCCCGCTCGCCGAGGCCGCAGAAGGGAGCCACATCGCGCACCGCCAGCCACAGGGCGCGGGAGGCGTCCGTTTCCAGCACATCCGCCGCGCCGAAGGGGGCGAGCACGGTGCGCAGCATGGTTCGCCGCGCGGTCACCGAAGGCGCGACGCCTTCGAGGCGCAGCGCCACCACGGCGGGCGATCCGGACAGGCCCGGCAGGCGACCGGCCACGCCCTCGGGCAGGAAGGCGGCGCCGGACACCTCGCAGGACGAGCCCATGGCGGCGGACAGCGCGGCGGCCGCCGCCTCGGGCGAGGCGACCTTGGCCACCAGCGTTTCTTCCATGGGCGGGCGGGGCAGCACCTTCAGCGTGATCTCGGTGGCGATGCAGAGCGTGCCGAAGGCGCCGGCCATGAGGCGCGGCAGGTCGTAGCCGGTGACGTTCTTCACCACCCGGCCGCCGGACTTGAACGGCTCGCCGCGCCCGGACACCGCCTTGATGCCCAGCGCATGGTCGCGCACCGCGCCATGGCTGATGCGGCGGGGACCTGAGAGATTGACCGCGAACAAGCCACCGAGGGTGCCGGCCCCGGCCGGGCTGCCGAGGAGGGGGGCGGGGTCCATGGGCTCGAAGGCGAGCATCTGCCCGCTCGCCGCCAGCATGTCCTCGATGTCCGCGCGCGCAGTGGCGGCGCGGGCCGAGAGCACCAGCTCCTCCGGCTCGTAGAGGGTGACGCCGGTGAGGGCGGACAGATCGAGGGTGAGGTCGGTCTGGCTCGGGCGGCCGACGGCGCGCTTGGAGCCGTGCCCCCGGATCTCAAGCGTCTTGCCGGCGGAAAGCGCGGAGCGGACGGCGTCCGCGACCTCGCCGTCGTCGCGCGCTGCGATGATGTCGCTCATCGGATGGGCCTTGGGCTGTTGGGCACGCGCTCTAGAAGCGCGGCAGGTCCGGGAAGGGCAGGGCGCCGCCGCTCACATGCATGCGGCCGAACTCGGCGCAGCGGTGGAGGGTGGGGAACACCTTGCCGGGATTGAGCAGGCTCTTGTCGTCGAACGCGCATTTCATGCGCTGCTGCTGGGCGAGGTCCACCTCGTTGAACATGGTGTCCATGAGGTCGCGCTTCTCCACCCCCACCCCGTGCTCGCCGGTGAGCACGCCGCCCACCTCCACGCACAGGCGCAGGATGTCGGCGCCGAAGCTCTCGGCCGCGTGCAGCTCCCCCGGCGCGTTCGCGTCATAGAGGATGAGCGGGTGCAGGTTGCCATCGCCCGCATGGAACACATTGGCGACCCGCAGGCCGTATTGCACCGAAAGCTCGCGCATGCGGGCCAGCACGAAGGGCAGCTGGCGGCGCGGGATGGTGCCGTCCATGCACAGATAATCGGGCGAGATGCGTCCCACTGCCGGGAAGGCGGCCTTGCGCCCGGCCCAGAAGCCGAGCCGCTCGGCCTCGCTGGTGGAGACCCGCAGGGTGACCGAGTTGCAGCCCTGGGCGATGCGCGACACCTCTTCCAGCAGGTGCGCGCATTCCGCTTCCGGCCCGTCCAGCTCGACGATGAGCAGGGCTTCCACGTCGAGGGGATAGCCCACGTGCACGAAGGCCTCGGCGGCGGCGATGGCGTCCTTGTCCATCATCTCGATGCCGGCCGGGATGATGCCGGCGGCGATGATCCTGGCCACGCATTCGCCGGCGTCTTCCGAGGTGGGGAAGCCCACGAGCACCGCGCGGGCGGTGTCCGGCTTCTTTAGCAGGCGCACGGTGACTTCCGTCACCACGCCCAGCAGCCCCTCCGAGCCGATGACCACGGAGAGCAGGTCCAGCCCGCCGGCGTCGAGGTGCTTGCCGCCGAGGCGCACGATCTCACCGGTGATGAGCACCAGCTCGGCGCCCAGCACATTGTTGGTGGTGAGGCCGTATTTCAGGCAGTGCACGCCGCCCGAATTCTCCCCCACATTGCCGCCGATGGTGCAGGCGATCTGGGAGGAGGGGTCGGGCGCGTAATAGAAGCCGAGATGCTCCACCGCCTTGGAGATGCCGAGATTGGTCACCCCGGGCTGCACCACGGCGCAGCGGTTGGGGGTGTCGATCTCCAGGATCTTGTTGAATTTGCCCATGCCGAGCAGCACCGCATCCTCGAGCGGCAGCGCACCGCCGGAGAGCGACGTACCCGCCCCGCGCGGCACCACGCGGATCTCGTTGTGGTGGCAATATTTCAGCACCGCCGCCACCTGCGCGGTGGTGGAGGGCAGCACCACCACGAGGGGCAGTTGCCTGTAGGCGGTGAGCGCGTCCGATTCGTAAGGGCGCATCTCCCGTTCATGGGCGATGACGCCCTCGCCGGGGACGATGGCCTTGAGGTCGGCGATGATGTCGTTACGGCGGGCAAGCACCCGCGCGTCTGCGTCCGGCATCCTGAGGCCCGGAGCTGTTCCCGTCATGTGGCGGTCCCTCTTTGAGCCCGTTCTCTTTAGAGGGAACTATAATCGGTTCACTGGGAAAAAACGTCGCGGATTATTTCCGTGGCAGATAAAGTTGTCCTCACGATCCAAAACAATCGGCCGGTCAGGCCGGGGCGGAGGCGGGCCGGCGCATGATCGGCAATCTGGGCGATCTTGAAATCTTCGCGCGCATCGTCACCGCGGGCAGCCTGTCGGCGGCCGGGCGGGAGATGGGCCTGTCCCCGCCGGTGGTGTCCAAAAGGGTGCAGCGGCTGGAGGAGCGGCTCGGCGCGCGGCTGTTCCAGCGGACCACCCGCAAGGTGACCCTCACCGAGGCCGGGCAGGGCTTCTACGAGCGGGTGGTGGCGATCCTCGCCTCCATCGAGGAGGCGGAGAGCCAGCTCGCCCGCAAGTCGTCGGAGGCGCGGGGGCTCCTGCGGGTGTCGGCGCCCACCTCGTTCGGGCGGCTGCATATCGCGCCCCACCTGCGCCCGCTGCTCGACGCCAATCCCGACCTGACCATCGACCTTGAACTGTCGGATTCCTTCGTGGACATCGTGGGCGAGGGCTTCGACGTGGCGGTGCGCATCGCCGACCTCGACGATTCGAGCCTCGTTGCCCGACGCCTCGCCCCGGTGCACCGGGTGCTGTGCGCGACGCCGGACTATCTGGCGCGGGTCGGCGAGCCGAGGCACATTTCCGAACTGTCCGGCCATGTGCTGCTCGCCACCCACGGGCAGGACCCCTGGCGGCTGGAGGGGCCGGACGGGCCGGTGACACTCAGGGTGCATTCCCAATTGCGCACCAATTCCAACGAGGTGGTGCGCGAGGCCGTGCTGGCCTCGGTGGGCATCGCCTTGCGCTCCACCTGGGACGTGGGGCCGGAACTGCGTTCCGGCGCGCTTCGGGTGGTGCTGCCGCGCTGGCGGGCCTCGCACCGGGTGGGGCTATTCGCGGTGTATCCCTCGCGCCGCTTCCTGCCGCAGAAGGTGCGGGTGTTCATCGACCATCTCGCCGCGCTCTACGGGCAGGTGCCGCCCTGGGACGAGGGCCTTGCCCACCTTCTGGAACAGCAGCAGGCAGCGTGAGGGCCGTGGGGGCGACTGGCAAAGGGAATGCCGCGCCCTCCTCTTCTACCGGCGTATTGGGCGCCGCTTCACACGTCCACGCTGGCGCGCAGGGCGTTTTCCTGGATGAACTCGCGCCGCGGCTCCACCGTGTCGCCCATGAGGCGGTTGAAGAGGTCGTCGGCGGCGTCCACCTCCTTCACCCGCACCTGGAGGAGCGAGCGGGCGTTCTTGTCCAGCGTCGTTTCCCAGAGCTGCTCCGGGTTCATCTCGCCGAGGCCTTTGTAGCGCTGGAGTGAGAGGCCCTTGCGGCCGGCATCGGTGACCGCGTCGAACAGGTCCACCGCGCCGAACAGCACCTGCTCGTCGGCCTTGCGCTTCAGCACGGAGGCGGCGGCGAACACGCCGTCGAGGTCCCGCGCCAGATGGTCGAGCCGCCGCGCCTCGGGCGAGGCGACGAAGGCGTGGTCGAGACGGGCCACTTCGGCGACGCCGCGCACGGTGCGGGTGAAGGTGTAGCCGGCGTCGTCGAACAGGCCGGACCAGCCCCGCTCGGTGTCGTCGGCCAGCGCATCGAGCCTCAGCGCCACCTCGGCGGCGGCGGCGATGCCGGCGGCCTCGTCCTGCAGCGCCCCGGCGCCGAACGCGCCGGCGAGCGCCGCCTGCTCGGCCACGGCGCGGTTGTAGCGCGGATGCATGGCGCCCAGTGCCGCGCGCATCTGGCGCGACACCTCCACCACATGGGCGAGGTCCGAGCCGGCCCGCACCTCGCCCGTGGCGAGATGGAGGGAAGCCTCGTCGAGCCCGGCGGTGATCAGATAATCCTCCAGCGCCTTCTCGTCCTTGAGGTAGGTCTCGGACTTGCCGCGCGTCACCTTGTAGAGCGGCGGCTGGGCGATGAAGAGGTGGCCTGCGTCCACCAGCTCCGGCATCTGGCGGAAGAAGAAGGTGAGCAGCAGGGTGCGGATGTGGGCGCCGTCCACGTCGGCGTCGGTCATGATGATGATCTTGTGGTAGCGCAGCTTGGCGAGGTCGAAATCGTCGCGGCCGATGCCGGTGCCGAGCGCGGTGATCAGGGTGCCGATCTGCTCGGACGACAGCATCTTGTCGAAGCGCGCGCGCTCCACGTTCAGGATCTTGCCGCGCAGGGGCAGCACCGCCTGGAAGGCCCGGTCGCGGCCCTGCTTGGCGGAGCCGCCGGCCGAGTCACCCTCGACAATGAAGATCTCGGACTTGGCCGGGTCGCGTTCCTGGCAGTCGGCGAGCTTGCCGGGCAGGGAGGCGACATCCAGCGGGTTCTTGCGCCGGGTGAGGTCGCGGGCCTTACGGGCGGCCTCGCGGGCGGCGGCGGCCTCCACCACCTTGCCGATGACCGATTTCGCCTCCGCCGGGTTCTCCTCGAACCACACGCTGAGCGCCTCGCCCACCAGGGATTCCACCACCGGGCGGACCTCGGAGGAGACCAGCTTATCCTTGGTCTGGGACGAGAATTTGGGGTCCGGCACCTTCACGGAGAGCACGGCGGTGAGGCCCTCGCGGCAATCCTCGCCGGTGGGGTCCACCTTCTCCTTCTTGGCGATGCCGGAGGTGTTGGCATAGCCGATCACCTGGCGGGTCAGCGCGGCGGCGAAGCCGGTGAAGTGGGTGCCGCGGTCACGCTGGGGAATGTTGTTGGTGAAGCACAGGATATTTTCGTGATACCCGTCGTTCCATGACAGGGCGGCTTCCACGGTGATGCCGTCCTTCTCGGCGCGGATCACCACCGGCTTCTGGATCAGGGCGCTCTTGGAGCGGTCGAGATACTTCACGAAGGCCTCGACGCCGCCTTCGTAATGCAGCTCCTCGCGCTTCACGTCCGCGCCGCGGGCATCGGTGAGGATGATGAGCACGCCGGAATTCAGGAAGGCCAGCTCGCGCAGCCGGTGCTCCAGCGTGGCGTAGTCGAACTCGATCCGGGTGAAGGTCTCGGGGCTCGGGGTGAAGGTCACCTTGGTGCCGCGCTTGCCGGGCGGGGCGTCGCCCACCACCTTCAGGGGGGCCTCCGCGTCGCCGTTGCGGAAGCGCATGAAGTGCTCCTTGCCGTCGCGCCAGATCACGAGGTCGAGGGTGGTGGACAGGGCGTTCACCACCGAGACACCCACCCCGTGCAGGCCGCCGGAGACCTTGTAGGAGTTCTGGTTGAATTTTCCGCCCGCATGCAGCTGGGTCATGATGACCTCGGCCGCCGAGACGCCCTCTTCCTTGTGGATGTCGGTGGGGATGCCGCGCCCGTCGTCGGTCACCGTCACCGAACCGTCGGCATTGAGGGTGACGGTGACTTCCTTGGCCCAGCCGGCGAGCGCCTCGTCGATGGCGTTGTCCACCACCTCGTAGACCATGTGGTGGAGGCCCGAGCCGTCGTCCGTATCGCCGATATACATGCCGGGTCGCTTGCGCACGGCATCGAGGCCCTTGAGGACCTGGATGGACTGGGCGCCGTAATCGTTGGGGGACGCGGCAGGCACGGGTTCGGCCATGATTGATCTCGAATCGTTGAGCGACTTGTTGCGAATCTAGCGCAAAGTGGCGGTTATTTGGTGGCGGCTGCGCGTCTTTCCACGCCGTGGCCGGCGCGGTAGCGTGCAAATCCGTCCGCCCGCAACTTGCAGGCGGGGCATTCGCCGCAGCCATAGCCCCAGGCGTGGCGCGTGCCGCGCTCGCCCAGGTAGCAGGTGTGGGTGTCCTCCACGATCAGGTCCACGAGGGCGGTGCCCCCGAGCCGTTCGGCGAGGCCCCAGGTCTCGGCCTTGTCGATCCACATCAGCGGGGTGTGGAGGACGAAGCGCTTCTCCATGCCGAGGTTCAGCGCCACCTGCATGGCCTTCACCGTGTCGTCGCGGCAGTCCGGATAGCCGGAGAAGTCGGTCTCGCACATGCCGCCGACAATGTGCCTCAGGCCCCGCCGATAGGCCAGCGCCGCGGCGAAGGTGAGGAAGACGAGGTTGCGGCCCGGCACGAAGGTGTTGGGCAGGCCGCCAGCCTCCATCTCCACCGCCACGTCGCGGGTGAGCGCGGTTTCGGAGATCTGGCCGAGCACCGGCATGTCGAGCACATGGTCCTCGCCGAGGCGCGAGGCCCACGCGCCGTTGAGCCGCGCGAGGGCCGAGCGCAGCACCGGGCGGCGCTCCAGCTCCACCGCGTGGCGCTGGCCGTAATGGAAGCCGAGGGTCTCCACCCGCCCGAAGCGCTCCAGCGCATAGGCGAGGCAGGTGGCCGAATCCTGCCCGCCGGAGAAGAGCACCAGCGCGCCCTCGTCCGTGTGGGCCCGTGCATCACTCATTCAGGGGGCGTCCCGATGCCGTCCGCGCGTCATTCACCCGGGGCCTTGGCCTCGATGGCGATGGCGTGCAGGCCCTTGGCGATCTCGCCCTGGAGCAGGCCGTTGACGATGCGGTGGCGCTCGATGCGGCTCTTGCCGCTGAAGTCGCTGGCGACGACGCGCACCCGAAGGTGCGTCACTCCGCCATCCTCCCGGTGCTCGGCGCCCTTATGCGCATGGCGCGCGCCCATGTGGCCGGCATGCTTGTGGCTTTCGTCCTCCAGCTCGAGAAACGAAGCGCTCAGGCCCTGTTCGAGGGTCTGGCGGATGGCGGAAAGGGAAGTCTCGGACATCGCAAAATCCAATGGCTGAAATAGAACCTTTTGAAGGCGTCGCGCCTGCGATGGCGCTCCGCCGGAGGGCGCATTATATGTGCATTGTCGCAGCCCACCTAATCCCCGTGCCGGCGGTGGGACGGGCGGGGCGTCACGGCTCAGCCGCCGCCCGGGGTGACACCCCTGTTGCTGCCCGGCCCTGCCGTCAGATCCATTCCGTTTGAACCTCGTTTCTTGCCGCGCCGCGGGACGGCGCTCATAATCGCCACGCCATGAAACTGAATTCCCCCCTCTTCGACCGCATCCGGGTGAAGCCCGCGGAGGACCGGCAGCCCCGCCGGAGCCTTCAGGGCTGCCAGTGGCCGGGCTGCGCGGCGGAGGGAACCCACAAGGCGCCCAAGGGGCGGCACCAGGAAGGCCAGTACTGGCACTACTGCCTGGACCATGTGAAGGCCTACAACCAGTCCTACAATTATTTCGCGGGCATGACCGACGATGCGGTCTATGCTTACCAGAAGGATGCGCTGACCGGCCATCGTCCCACCTGGAAGATGGGTGCGAAGGGCGACGGCCAGCCCGGCTCCGGGCGCAACGGCGCCCCCGATCCGGACGGCATGCGCGATCCCTTCGGCTTCACCGCCGAGATGGGCGGCGCCTTCCGCGCCGACCGGCCGGAGCTGGACGGACGCATCGTGCGCACCACCGAGCGCCGGGCGCTGGAGGTGATGGGTCTGGAGATGTCCGCCGAGCCGGCCGAGATCAAGGCCCGCTACAAGGCTCTGGTGAAGCTGCACCACCCGGATGCCAATGGCGGCGACCGCTCGTCCGAGGACCGGCTGCGCAGCGTCATCCAGGCCTACAACAGCCTCAAGCAGGCAGGTTTCTGCTGACCGATCCGAAGGATGGCCGGCTTCACGCGGCTGCGGGCCCTCACGGCCCCCGCACCGGAACGAACACAGGGAAGAGGCGCGCGATGCGCGTCGACGGAGGAGTTATGAGCGTCACGGAGACCATTGCCCCGACCCCGGACATGAAGGTGTCGGTTCGCCAGACGTTCGGCATCGACATCGACATGGAGGTTCCGGCCTTCTCCGAGACCGATCCCCACGTTCCGGAGCTCGACCCGGACTATCTGTTCGACCGGCCGACCACCCTCGCCATCCTCGCCGGCTTCGCCCGCAACCGCCGGGTGATGGTTACAGGATACCATGGAACCGGCAAGTCCACCCATATCGAGCAGGTGGCGGCGCGGCTGAACTGGCCGTGCGTGCGCATCAACCTGGACAGCCACATCTCGCGCATCGACCTCATCGGCAAGGATGCGATCGTCGTGAAGGACGGGTTGCAGGTCACCGAGTTCCGTGACGGCATCCTGCCCTGGGCCTACCAGAACAACGTCGCCCTGGTGTTCGACGAGTATGACGCCGGCCGCCCGGACGTGATGTTCGTGATCCAGCGGGTGCTGGAATCCTCCGGCCGCCTCACCCTGCTGGACCAGAGCCGGGTGATCCGCCCCCATCCCGCCTTCCGGCTGTTCGCCACCGCCAACACCATCGGCCTCGGCGATACCACCGGCCTCTATCACGGCACCCAGCAGATCAACCAGGCGCAGATGGACCGCTGGTCCATCGTGACGACGCTGAACTATCTCGCCCACGACAAGGAAGTGGACATCGTGCTCGCCAAGGCGAAGCACTTCCAGAACGCCGAGGGGCGCGACACGGTGAACCGCATGGTGCGCCTCGCCGACCTGACCCGGCAGGCCTTCATGAATGGGGATCTCTCCACCGTCATGAGCCCGCGCACGGTGATCACCTGGGCGGAGAATGCGGACATCTTCCGCGACACCGCCTTCGCGCTCCGGGTCACCTTCCTCAACAAGTGCGACGAGCTGGAGCGGCCGCTGGTGGCCGAGTTCTTCCAGCGCTGCTTCGGCCAGGAGCTGACCGAGAGCACCGTCAACGTCGCCTTGTCCTGAGTCTTCCGGGCCGGGCGCGTCCCGGCCCCCGCCCGCATCGAGACGAGACCCAAGCATGGCCCCGACCAACCGCACCCCCGGAAAGGCGCCGAAGGAAGCCCCCGCCGAGCCCTTCAAACGGGCGGTGGCGGGCTGCTTCAAGGCCATTGCCGGCGTCTCCGAGTTCGAGGTGACCTTCGCCTCGGAGCGGCCGGCGCTGGCGCCCGACCGGGTGCGCCTGCCCGAGCCGCCCCGCCGCTTCACCCTGCAGGACGCCGCCATCGTGCGCGGCCATGCGGACAGCCTCGCTTTGCGCCGGGCGTGCCACGACCCCAAGGTCCATCGCAAGATGCTGCCCCAGGGCGAGACCGCCCGCGCGGTGTTTGAGGCGGTGGAGCAGGCCCGCGTCGAGGCCATCGGCGGCAACCGCATGCCGGGCGTGAAGCGCAACCTCGCGGCCATGCTTCAGGACCGCTATCACCGCGGCAGCTTCGCCGACATCACCGAGCGTTCGGAGGCGCCCATCGAGGACGCCATCGCCCTCCTGGTGCGCGAGCGCCTCACCGGCGAGCCACCGCCGCCCGACGCGCGCAAGATCGTGGACCTCTGGCGCACCTATATCGAGGACCGCGCCTCCGGCGACCTTGCCCGCCTCTCCGACAGCATCGAGAACCAGAAGCGCTTCGGCGAGATCGCCCGCGACCTCCTCGCCTCCCTCGACATGGGCGAGGAAAGCGGCCTCGACACCGAGCAGGAGCCCGAGGAGTCCGACAGCGAGGGCGGTTCGCAGGAGGAGGGCGGCGAGAGCGGCGACGCCAAGGAGGACGACAGCCAGCAGGGTGCCACCGAGGTCGAGGCCGAGATGTCCGAGGAGGACATGCCCGACAGCGCCGCCGAGAGCGACGCCGCCCCGCCCGCCGAGGTACCGGACGGCACCGAGCTCGGCGACAGCGAGGAGCCGGCCGAGCCGTGGCAGCCGCGCCCGCCCGTGACCCACGACAATCGCGGGCCGGAATATCATGCCTTCACCTCGAAGTTCGACGAGGAGGTCTTGGCCGAGGACCTGTGCGACCCGGAGGAGCTGACGCGGCTGCGGTCATACCTGGACAAGCAGCTCGCCCATCTGCAGGGCGTGGTGGCGCGGCTCGCCAACCGGCTGCAGCGCCGCCTGCTCGCCCAGCAGAACCGGGCCTGGGAGTTCGACCTCGAGGAAGGCGTGCTCGATCCCGCGCGGCTCACGCGCGTCATCATGGACCCCACCGCGGCGCTGTCCTTCAAGCGCGAGCGCGACACCGACTTCCGCGACACGGTGGTGACGCTGCTCATCGACAATTCCGGCTCCATGCGCGGCCGACCCATCACGGTGGCCGCCACCTGTGCCGACATCCTCGCCCGCACGCTGGAGCGCTGCGGGGTGAAGGTGGAGGTGCTGGGCTTCACCACCAAGGCGTGGAAGGGCGGCCAGTCCCGCGAGGGCTGGCTCGCCGCCGGCAAGCCGGCGGGTCCCGGCCGCCTCAACGACCTGCGCCACATCATCTACAAATCGGCCGACGCCCCCTGGCGGCGGGCGCGGCGCAATCTCGGCCTGATGATGCGCGAGGGGCTGCTGAAGGAGAATATCGACGGCGAGGCGCTGGACTGGGCCCACAAGCGCCTGCTGGCCCGGACCGAATCCCGGCGCATCCTGATGATGATCTCCGACGGCGCGCCGGTGGACGACAGCACCCTCTCCGTGAATGCCGGCAACTATCTGGAGCGGCATCTGCGGCACATCATCTCCGAGATCGAGACCCGCTCGCCGGTGGAACTGATCGCCATCGGCATCGGCCATGACGTGACGCGCTATTATCGCCGCGCCGTCACCATCGTGGATGCCGAGGAGCTGGGCGGGGTGATGACCGAGAAGCTGGCCGAGCTGTTCGAGGACGAGCCGAAAGGCGCCCCCCGGGGCCGTCTCCATTGAGGCGGCGCACCCGCTTCGCCTTCGGATTCGCGGCTGCTGGGCTGGCCCTTGCCGGCGTGGCCGCGGTCACGACCTCCGGGCTGCTGGCCAAGCCCCTGGCCCTGCCGCCGACGCCGGCCGCGATCACGGTCGCCGCCCGGCCCATCGCCAGCTTCCGGGCGGGCGAGGACACGAGCCGTTCCGGCGCCCTCGATTTTCGCGGCGGGCTGGTGCTCACCTCTGATTTTCCGGGCTTCGGCGGCATTTCCGGCTTCACGCTGGGGGACGGCAACAGCTTCCTCGCCATCACCGATGCCGGCCTGTTCCTGGCGGGCCACCTCGATACCGAGGGCGACCGTCCCACCGGCCTGTCCGATGTGAAGGCTGCGGCCCTGCTCGATACCCAGGGCCGGGTGCAGGCCACCCGTGGCCGCGCCGACGTGGAATCGCTCGCCGTCGCGCCCGACGCCGTCTATGTCGGCATGGAAGGGGTGAACGAGATCTGGCGCTACCCGCGCGATCCCCTGGGCCGCAGCGGCACGCCGGTACCCGCGCCGGCCATCCGGGACCTGCGCCGCAATGCCGGCCTGGAGAGCCTCGCCTATGTTGCCTCCGGCCCGCTGGCGGGCGCGCTTCTCGCCATCGGCGAGGAAGGGGCGACGCCGGCGGCGGACCTGCCCGGATTCATCATCGGCGGTCGATCGCCCGGCGCCTTCACCGTGGCGAAGAGCGGACCATTCGACGCCACCGACCTGGCGCCCGGCCCGGACGGCGAGCTATTCCTGCTGGAGCGCCACTATTCGCCCCTTACCGGGGTGAAGATGCAGATCCGCCGCTTCGACCTCGCGGACGTGAAGCCGGGGGCGCGGCTGGCGGGAGAGGTGCTCGGCACCTTCGACGCGGGCTACGAAATCGACAACATGGAAGGGCTCGCGGTGACCCGCAACGCCGCCGGCGAGACCCTGCTGACCATCGTCTCCGATGACAATTTCAGCATGCTCCAGCGCACGCTGCTGCTGCGCTTCGCCGTCGTGCGGGACTGAGGCGCGAACCGTCCCGAACCGGGACGGCGCCCCATGCCGGATGAACCCATCGGGAACGAAAGGCGCGCGAATCGCTGGCCGGGCCGCGGACCGCCTTTGGTCCTGCCGTCCCGTTCCGACACGGCCTTTGCCCCGGCCCGGCACGCAGCGTGAACGCAACGGGACCGAATCGGCTGCGGCCCGCAGGTCTCCTTCCGTTCCGCGTCGCCACCTCCCTTCGTCGCGCCGCCTCGCCGCATCCCTTGCCGCGCGGGAGGGCCCATGGCCATATGCAACCGGCCTCGAGGGCTTGAGGAAAGGGCGCTTCATGCTGGTGATCGGTCCGAACCTGTTCGTGCTTGTCCTGCTCGTGCTGGCGGTGGCAGTCGTCTTCTCCGGGGTGAAGACGGTGCCGCAGGGCTACCAGTTCACGGTGGAGCGCTTCCGCCGCTACACCAGGACCCTCCAGCCGGGGCTCAATCTCATCGTTCCGTTCATCGACCGCATCGGCAACAAGGTGAACGTGATGGAGCAGGTGCTCGACGTTCCCACCCAGGAGGTCATCACCAAGGACAACGCCACCGTCTCGGTGGACGGCGTCGCCTTCTTCCAGGTGTTCGACGCGGCGCGGGCGTCCTACGAGGTGGCCCGGCTCGATGCCGCCATCCTGGCCCTGACCATGACCAACATCCGCACCGTGATGGGCTCCATGGACCTCGACCAGCTGCTGTCCCACCGCGACGAGATCAACGAGCGCCTGCTGCGTGTCGTGGACGCGGCGGCCTCGCCCTGGGGGGTGAAGATCACCCGCATCGAGATCAAGGACATCGTGCCCCCCGCGGATCTCGTGAACGCCATGGCCCGGCAGATGAAGGCCGAGCGCGAGAAGCGGGCCGCGGTGCTGGAGGCCGAGGGGCTGCGGCAGTCCGAGATCCTCAAGGCCGAAGGCCAGAAGCAGGGCCAGATCCTCCAGGCCGAGGGCCGGCGCGAGGCTGCCTTCCGCGACGCCGAGGCGCGCGAGCGCCTCGCCGAGGCCGACGCCAAGGCCACGCAGATGCTGTCCGCCGCGGTGGAGACCGGCGATCCGGTGGCGCTCAACTACTACATTGCCGAGAAATACGTGAAGGCGTTCGAGGCCATGGGCACCGCGCCCAACCAGAAGGTGGTGCTGGTGCCCTACGAGGGCACGGCCCTGCTGTCCTCGCTCGCCGGCATCGGCGAGATTGCCCGCGCGGCCTTCGGTGGCGAGACGGCGGCGGGTCCGCGCCCGTCGCGTCCCGGCAGCCGGCGGCCCACCGGCCCGGCCACCGTGCCGCCCCTGGAAGGCTGAACGCCATGCTTTCCGATCTCGGCCCTTGGGCCTGGTTCGTCCTGGGCGGGGTGCTGCTGGTGGCGGAGATCGCCGCGCCGGGGACCTTCCTGCTCTGGCTCGGCCTCGCGGCCCTTGTCACCGGCACCCTTGCTTACGCCGTCGACCTCTCCTGGCAGACGGAGGTTCTGGCCTTCGCGGCGCTGGCGGTGATCGCGGTGCTGGTGGGCCGGCGCGTCAGCCCGGCGCCGGGCCGCGCGTCTGACCGGCCGTTCCTGAACCGGCGGCCGGAAGGCTTTGTGGGCCGGGTCTTCACCCTGGAGGCGCCCATCGTGGGCGGGGTGGGACGGGTGCGCATCGACGATACGGTGTGGCGCATCGAGGGTCCGGACCTTGCCGCCGGCCACGACGTGAAGGTGGTGGCCGCCGATGGCGCCACGCTGAAGGTGGAAGCGGTGGAGGGCTGAGGCCTCGGGTGCTCGGTCCTCAGTTCAGCCCGCGCAGCAGGCGATCGAGGTAATCGAGCTCCAGCTGCGGCCGCGTCGGCTCCTCGAGGCGGCGGCGCAGCTCCTCCAGCACGCGGCGGGCACGCTGGGCGTCCACCTCGTCGGGCACCTTCACCGAGAAGTCATCACCATAGTCCTGGCTGCGCAGCGGCCGCCCGAGGGGATCGGTGCGCTGGGCGGATTCCTCGCCGGGGCCGCCGGGACCCTGGCCGTCCTGGTTGCCGCGCTGGCCCTCGGCCATGGCCTGCGCCCCCTGCCGCAGCGACTGGAGCGCGCGGCCCTCGGCATCGAGGGCTGCCTGTCCCTCGCCACGGCCGAGCGCTTCCTCGGCCTCGCGCATGGCGTCTCCGGCGCGGCCCAGCGCATCGCCGGCCCGGTCCATGGCCTCGTTGCCCTCGCCATTCTGGCCCTGCTGGCCGGGACCACCCTGCTGCCCCTGCTGCATGCGGCGCATCTCGTCCAGCATGCGGCCGAGCCGGCGGCGCAGCTCCTGCTGGTTCTGCTGGAGATCGCCGAAGCCGTTCTCGCCCTGCTGTCCTTGTTGTCCTTGTTGTCCCTGTTGTCCGTTCGGTTGCCCCTGCCGGTTCTGGCGCCAGGTGCGGTCGCGCAGGCGCTGCTGTTCCTGGATCATCTTGCCGAGCTCGCTCTGCTGCTCGTTCTGGCGCCCGGCCTGCTGGCGGCCGCCGGGCTTCATGTTTTCCATCATGGCCTGCAGCTCGTCGAGCAGGGCCTTGGCGGCGTCGCGATTGCCGGAGCGCGCGAGGTTCTCGATGCGGTCCAGCATGCGCTGGAGGTCCTGCGGGCGCACGATGCGGGTGTTGGGGTCGAGCGGGCGCGCATCGGTGTTGCCGTCCCGCTGCGCCTGCTCGGCCAGCTGGCGCATCATCTTGTCCATGGCCGCGCGCAGCTCCTGGGTGAGGCGCTTGATCTCCTCCTCGCTCGCGCCGCGCTCCAGCGCCTCGCGCAGCGCTTCCTGGGCGGCACGCAATTCGCGCTCGGCCTCGGAGAGGGTGCCGTCCTCGATCAGGACCGCCACCTCCCACAGATAATCCACCAGCGCGCGCAGGTCGTCGTCATTGCGCGCGATCCTGGCGCGGGCCAGCGCGGTGGTGAGGCCGAGATACTCGCCCGCGGCGGGCGTGAACTGCTCGGGCGCCGTCGTGAGCGCGTTGAGCACCGCCACCAGCCGGCGCCGGCTGGCGGGATCGAATGCGAGGCGCCGCCGCTCGTCGATGAGGGCGCGGGCCAGCGGCTTGGAGAAGGTGCGCGCCGGCAGGCGCAGGGTGCGGGTCTCGCTCACCCCTTCATTGCCGGCCTCGTCGCGGGCCTTGAGGGTCACGCTCACGCGGGCGCCGGCCCAGGGGTGGGAGACCAGGTCCTTGGAGGTCTGCGCCGTGCCGCTCTTGCCGCCGGAGGGCAGCGACAGCTTGAAGCCTGGCGGGGGCACCAGCGGCTGCGCCAGCTTGGGCGGCATCGCGCCGGGTCGCGGGAACAAAGACGGCTCGGGCGGCAGCGGGGCGAACACGGCCTCGGCTTCCTTCACCCCGTAGTCATCCTCCATGCGGTAGGCGAGGACGAGGGCGTTGCGCGGCCCGGTCTGCGGCTCCTTGGCGAAGGCGATGGAGGGCTTCTGGTCCGGCAGCGCCTTGAAGTGCCACATGAGGCGGCGCTGGTCGGGACCCAGGAAGGTGACGTCCGCGTCCTCGCGGATGACATAGCGTCGCTCGCCATTGGCGGGCGGCGGGGCCTCGCCCTCCGGCTTCGTCTCGGCAATGCCGCCTTCCAGCTTGAGGGACGCGGTGTCGAGGCCCGCTCCACGCACCACCAGCACGCTGCCCGCAGGAACCTGCAGGGCAGCGGCGTTGAGCGCGGCGGGATCATCCGAGCGCAGGCCCGGCAGCACCACGGGCGGGCGTCCCGTATAGCCGGGCGGGTCCACCCAGGCGTCGAGGCGATAGGGCGCGGCGGGGGTGAGGGCCTTCCAGTCGAAGGCGGCGCCGATGCGCGCGAGGTGCGCGCCGGGCGCCATGAAGAAGGTGGCGACCAGCGCCAGCACCGCCAGCGACCGCACGGCCCGCGGATCGAGTCGGGCGAGGCCGGGCTCGGGCGGGCCGGCGCGCAGGGTGCGGGCGGCGGCGAGAGCGCGGGCGAGATGCGCGCGCCACAGGGCCGCGCCCACCGGATCGTCGGGCTTGGTGGCGAGGCTGTCGGAGATGGCGGTGGCGGGCCGGTGGGCGAAGGCGCTCATCCGGTCGAGCCGGCTGACCCCCTCCTCCTCACCCGGCCAGCGCAGGGCCAGGAGCGGGCGGGCGGCGAGCGCGAGCGCGATGGCGAACGCGACCACGCCGGCGATGCGTGCGGTGACCGGGACCTGGAGCCACAGGCCGGCAAAGGACACGGCGAGGAAAACGGCAGCGACAACGCCCACGCGGGCCAGAGCGGGCCAAGCGCGTTCCCAGAACAGGGCGAAGCGGGCACGGCCGACGGCGCGGGCCAGAAGGAAGCGCGCGTCGCCTTCCGGCGTGCGCGGGAGCTTTCCGTCGCGAGGTGCGCTCACACTCTCTCCCTTTCTCCCGCCCCGCCCGGGCGGCCGGACAAGCATATGCAGGGTCAGCTTAACACGAAGCAAGGAACGGGCCAGCGCATGCCCTTTTGCGTCGGCTTCACATCTCGTTCATGCGCTGCAACATGGCGCGAACCGCCACCGCGCGCGGCCACCGGTCTCACACTCCCGCATCCGCCGCGCGGCCGATCTCGTCCGGTGAAAGACCCAGGGCCGAAAGCGTCTCGCAGATATGCGGCGGCAAAGGGGCGCTGGCGGTGACCGGTTCCCCGTTCTTCTTCAGCGGCACCACGATGCGGCGGGAGTGCAGGTGCAGTTTCGGCCCGCCCGGCAGGCGCGAGGCGCCGCCATAAATCGCATCTCCAAAGATGGGGTGGCCGAGGGACGAGAGGTGCGCCCGCAATTGATGCGTGCGGCCGGTGACCGGGGAAAGCGCCATCACCGCGAAGCCGCCGGCGCGGTGGAGCACGCGATAGTCGGTGATCGCCTCCTGCGCGCCCGGGGTGCCCCTGGGCACCGCCTGCATCCACCAGCCGCGATGGGGCGAGCGCTTGGCCAGGGGCTGGTCGATGCGGCCGGCATCTTCCGCCGGTGCGCCCTCGGTCACGGCCACATAGGTCTTGTCCACGGCTCCGCTCGCAAACAGCTTTCCCAGCAGCGCCAGCGCCTTGGCGTGGCGGCCGAGGACGAGGCAGCCGGAGGTGTCCTTGTCGAGCCGGTGGGCCAGCTCCGGCGCGCGCGGCAGGCCGAAGCGCAGGGCATCGAGATGGTCGGCCAGCGTCTCCCCGCCCTTGGGGCCGGCATGGACCGGCAGGCCGTGGGGCTTGTCGATGATGAGCATCATGCCGTCGCGGTAGAGCACCGGCAGATCGGGGGCGGGCTCAGGCGGACGGGCCGATGCCGTGGGCGCGGAAGGCGTCATGGTGAAGGTCAGCGGACTCAAGGGAGAAGCAGCAGAACACCACGCGGGTGATGCTGCCGGGGTCCCCAAGATGCGCCAGCACGGCCCCGACCGCCAGAGGCGCCGCGCGATCGGCCGGAAAGCCGTAGATGCCGGTGGAGATGGCGGGGAAGGCGATGGAGGTGAGCCCCGCCGCGTCCGCGAGCCTCAGGCTCTCGCGGTAGCAGGAGGCGAGGAGCGCATCCTCGCCCGCTCCGCCGCCGCGCCAGACCGGCCCCACGGTGTGGATGACATGCGCCGCCGGCAGGCGGAAGCCCGGCGTCAGGCGCGCCTCGCCGGTGGGGCAGCCGCCGAGGGTGCGGCAATAAGCGAGAAGCTCGGGCCCCGCCGCCCGGTGGATCGCCCCATCCACCCCGCCGCCGCCGAGCAGGCTGGAATTGGCGGCGTTCACAATGGCGTCGAGGCCAAGGCGGGTGATGTCCCCCACCGTGATTTCGAGCCGGGCCCGGCGTGGAACGGCGCCCGATAACGAGGACTGGGCCATGGCAGGATCGCCTGGAGGCTGGCTGAAACCGGACCGGACAGGGAGTGATGGCCTCATCCTAATGCATTTTCCGGCTCCGCCGGCACGATCCTGAAGGCGGACCGGCGCCTCGGCACGCATGCGGGCCGGCCGGTCAGTCCGCCAGCTCCAGCTTGAGGTCCAGGGTGGAGCGGCGGCCGAGATCGTCGAAATGGGCCTCCAGGAAGGCCTCGGCCGCGACCCGGCCGAGGTCGCGCAGGTGCTGGAGGAAGGACCATTCCGCATTCATCTTCGAGGTGGCGTCGAGCGCCACCAGCTGGTCCGCCCCGCCGATGCGGTGCAGCCGCACCCGCCGGAAGCTCGATCCGCCCAGGGTCCAGCGGCTGAGCAGCCCCTGGTCGATGAGCTTGGCCGCATGGTCGATGGCGCGCAGCTGGGCCAGCAGCGAGGCGTTGAAGGTGATCTCGTTGATGCGGTTCTGGATTTCCGAGGCGGTGCGCGGCGTGGTCTCGCGCATCACCGGGTTGATCTGGACCAGGATGATGTCGTCCGCGTCGGCCTTCTCATAGAGCGGAAACAAAGGCGGGTTGCCCATGTAGCCGCCGTCCCAGTAAGGCACGCCGTCGATCTCCACCGCCTGGAACAGGAACGGCAGGCAGGCCGAGGCCATCACCGCGTCGGCGGTCATCTCCTCGTGGCCGAAGATGCGGGCGCGCCCGGTGTGCACGTTGGTGGCGGAGATGAAGATCTTCACCTGCGACTGGCGCAGGGCCTCGAAATCCACGTGCGCTTCCAGGATCTCGCGCAGCGGATTGATGTTCAGCGGGTTGAAGTCGTAGGGCGAGAAGAAGCGCGAGGCCACCTCGAAGGCGAGATAGGCCGGATTGCGCGCCAGCGACCAGTTGCCCATCACGCGGTCGAAGGCGGTGCGCTGGAGCGGCGACATGCGCCCGTCGCGGGAGACGTCGCGCCAGAACTGGGTCAAGGCGTGGCGGGCCTCCTCCGGGTCGCCCTTGGCGAGGCCGGAGGCCAGCACAACCGCGTTCATGGCGCCGGCGCTGGTGCCGGTGATGCCGGAGACGGCCAGCCGGTCGTCCTGCAACAGGCGGTCGAGCACGCCCCAGGTGAAGGCGCCATGGGCGCCTCCCCCCTGGAGCGCGAGGCTCACAGGCTTGACGCCGTCGCGGCGGCTCACGCCGCGGTCCAGCCGCCGTCGATCACCTGCAGCGAGCCGGTGATGGAGCGGGCATTGTCGGAGGCGAGGAACACGGCAAGCGCGGCGACCTCCTCCACCGTCACGAACTCCTTGGTGGGCTGGGCCGCGAGCAGTACGTCCTTTTTCACCTGCTCCTCGGTCATGCCGCGGGCCTTGGCGGTGTCGGGGATCTGCTTCTCCACGAGGGGCGTCCACACATAGCCGGGGCAGATGGCGTTGACGGTGATGCCGAACTCGGCGGTCTCCAGCGCCGCGGTCTTGGTCAGGCCGGCAATGCCGTGCTTGGCGGACACGTAGGCCGACTTGAAGGGCGAGGCCACCAGCGCATGGGCGGAGGCGGTGTTGATGATGCGGCCCCACTTGCGCGCCTTCATGCCGGGAATGGCCGCGCGCATGGCGAAGAAGGCCGCCGACAGGTTGATGGCGATGATGGTGTTCCAGGTGTCGATGGGGAACTCCTCGATGGGCGCCACGTGCTGGATGCCCGCATTGTTCACGAGGATGTCGCACGAGCCGAGCTCGGTCTCGCCCAGCTTCACCATGTCGGCGATCTCGTCCGGCTTCAGCATGTTGGCCGGCGAATAAAGGCACTTCACACCGAAATCGCTCTCGATGGCGGCGCGCTCCTTCTCGATGGCGGCGGCGTCACCCAGGCCGTTGAGCACGATGTTCGCGCCTTCCTTGGCGAAGGCACGGGCATAAGCGAGCCCGATGCCGCTGGTGGACCCTGTAACGACGGCGACCTTCCCCTTGAGCATGGCTGTTCCCCAAAAAAGGCCCGGCGTGGCCCGGCCTCAGGCCGGGGCTCACGATGTAGCGGAGCGGTGTGACGATGCTGTCACGCGCGCAGGCAAACCTGCGGCCGGCAGATTGCAACGCTCCTTCCTGCGGCGCAACGTGACCTTGGCGTGGCTTTCACACCTCTGCGGATGGCAGGACGCCAACCGATGTACTAAATAGAGGGCGTGACCCATTCAGCGCCCCATCATAGCGACCACGATCACGGCCAATGCGTGGCCGGAGCCTTGGCGCGCGTGGAGAAGTGCTGCGCGGAAAAAGGCCTGCGCATGACTCCCCTGCGGCGCAGTGTCATGAAGGCGCTGGCCGAGACCCATGTGCCGCTGGGCGCCTACGAGATCGTGGAGCGCCTCGCCGCCGCCGGCGAGCCGACGCCGCCCATGTCGGTCTATCGGGTGCTGGATTTCCTGGTGGCGGAGGGACTCGCCCACCGCATCGAGAGCCGCAACGCCTTCCTTGCCTGCGGCCATCCCCACGATACCGACGAGGTGGTGGTGTTCCTCATCTGCGAGCGCTGCGGCCTGACGAAGGAAGTGGCCTCCCACGCGGTCGGGCGTGACCTGGCCTGGGCGGCGCGTGCCGCCGGCTTCGAGCCGCGCCAGAGGGTGCTGGAAGTGGCCGGCACCTGCGCCCACTGCCGGGAAACGGTTGCGGCCGAAGTCGCCGGGACAGCCGGCGCCGGTTGACGCTCGGCGCCGGCGGGCCTACTCGATCCCCGGTCCGAGCCCGGTCCCGCAGCGTATCCGAGCGGGACGCACCCCATGACCGACGTGTTCCCGAGCGGACGACCTGCCGAGGATGGAATGCCCATGACCACCCCTGCGACCCAGTCCACCTCTGCGACCGAGCCCGTGGTGCCGGCCGAGCTGCTCGAGGCCGGCCCCGCCTTGCGCCGTCAGACGGTGGGCGTGCCGGTGGGGCGGGTCATGGTGGGCGGCGGCGCGCCGGTGGTGGTGCAGTCCATGACCAACACCGACACCGCCGACGTGGAGGGCACCGTGCGCCAGGTCGCGGCGCTGGCCCGCGCCGGCTCGGAGATCGTGCGCATCACCGTCGATCGCAACGAAGCCGCAGCCGCGGTGCCGCACATCAAGGAGAAGCTGCTGGCGCAGGGCATCGACGTGCCGCTGGTGGGCGACTTCCATTACATTGGCCACAAGCTGCTGGCCGATTATCCGGCTTGTGCGCAGGCGCTCGACAAATACCGCATCAATCCCGGCAATGTGGGCTTCGGCGACAAGAAGGACCGGCAGTTCGCCGCCATCGTCGAGACCGCCATCCGCCACGACAAGCCGGTGCGGATCGGCGCCAACTGGGGCTCCCTCGACGGCGAGCTGCTCACCCGCCTCATGGACGAGAATGCCTTGCTGCCCCAGCCGGTAGAGGCCCGCGCGGTGACCCGTGAGGCGCTGGTGCGCTCGGCGCTGCTCTCGGCGGCGCTGGCGGAGGAGATCGGCCTGCCGCGCAACCGCATCATCCTCTCGGCCAAGGTCTCGGCGGTGCAGGACCTGATCGCCGTCTATTCGGAACTGTCCCGCCGCGCGGATTATGCGCTGCATCTCGGCCTCACCGAGGCGGGCATGGGCTCCAAGGGCATCGTCGCCTCCACGGCGGCCATGGGCGTGGTGCTCCAGGCCGGCATCGGCGATACCATCCGCGTCTCGCTGACCCCCGAGCCCAACGGCGACCGCACCCGCGAGGTGCAGGTGGCGCAGGAAATCCTGCAGACCATGGGCCTTAGAACCTTCGTGCCGCTGGTGGCCGCCTGCCCCGGCTGCGGGCGCACCACCTCCACCGTGTTCCAGGAGCTGGCCCAGAGCGTGCAGGACATGATCCGCACCCGGATGCCGGTGTGGAAGGCGAAGTATCCCGGCGTCGAGACCCTGAACGTGGCGGTGATGGGCTGCATCGTGAACGGGCCGGGCGAGAGCAAGCATGCCGACATCGGCATCTCCCTGCCCGGCACCGGCGAGACCCCGTCCGCCCCCGTCTTCATCGACGGCAGAAAGGTGGCGACCCTGCGCGGGGCCAGCATCCAGGACGAGTTCCGCCAGATGGTGGAAACCTATGTGGAGCAGCGCTTCGGCGTCGGCGGCGGTACCGCCGGGGCGGGCGCCTCCCCCGCAGATGCTGCGGAATAGCCGGCAAGGCATTTCGTGACGTTACCTAACGTTACCAAAATTTCATGCGCGCCGCCCTTCCTGCGACACGGGTGGCTGCTCATATCCCCGTCGTCCAACCACCGGAGGCGGATATGACCCCCGAGGAACGTGCCCTGATCGACGGCCTGTTCGACCGCATGCGCGGTTTCGCGAACCAGCCGCGTGACGCGGAAGCCGAGGCGCTGATCGCGCGCCGCGTTGCCGAGGCACCCCATGCAACCTATGCCCTTGCGCAGAGCGTGATCGTTCAGGAGCACGCGTTGCAGCAGGCCTATGCCCGTGTACAGGAGCTGGAAGCCCAGCTTCAGGATGCCGAGGCCCGCGCCGCGGATGCCCAGTCGCGGTCGTCCGGAGGCGGCTTCCTTGGCGGCCTGTTCGGCGGCGGGGCCCGCAGCTCCGTCCCCCCTGCCGGCACGCGCGCGGCCGGCGCCCCCATGGGGGTGCCGCCCGGCTATGCCCAGCAAGGCTACGCCCAGCAGGGCGGCGGCTATCCCCCTCAGGGTTACCCCCAGCAGGGAGGCTATCCCCAGCAGGGTGGGCCGTGGGGTCAGCAGCCCCAGCAGCGCGGCGGTTTCGGCGGTGGCGGCGGCTTCCTGCAGGGCGCGCTGGCCACGGCGGCCGGCGTGGCCGGCGGCGCGCTGCTGTTTGACGGCATCAAGAGCATGATGTCCGGCGGCGAGGGGCCGGTGGCCCATGCGGCGGCGGCCGAGATCGGCAAGCCGGCGGATGCGGGCAGCGGAAATCTCGGCCAGGATGCCCAGGCGGCCCTCGGCGGCCAGGATCCCAATCAGGCTGCGGACCAGGATAATTTCTGGAACGCCGATCCCGGTGCCGATACCCAGGAAGCCAGCTACGACGATGGCGCCGACTGGGGCAGCGACGACGACGGCTCGTGGGCATGAGGGCTCCGCGCTGAGCGCGGAGAAGCGATGAGGCGAACGGCGGTGCATGGCACCGCCGTTTCTGTTTCGGGCGGTTGTCTACACCTGCCTGAACCCGATCCGGCCGGATGGCATTGCCAGCTGATCGGATCGCGCTCTAGCTTCACCGCCGGATGCCCCGGCGGGACCAGGGCGGCAGGGACACAAGATGACGCCGTTCGGACGCCGGGTGCGCGACCTGCGCGCCGAAAGGGATGTGACGCTGACCGAGATGGCCCGCGCCATCGGGGTCACGCCCACCTATCTTTCCGCGCTGGAAACCGGCAAGAGGGGCAAGCCCACCTGGGCGCTGGTGCAGCGGATCATCGCCTATTTCAACGTGATTTGGGATGAGGCGGAGGATCTCCAGCGCCTCGCCGAACTGTCCCAGCCCCGCGTGGTGGTGGATACGGCGGACCTGAGCCCCCAAGCCACCGAGCTCGCCAACCTGCTCGCCCGCGAGATCGGCCACCTGCCGCCAGAGGCGGTGGCTGAACTGCTCGGGCGCCTCAAGATCCTGCGCCGCCGCGGCTGACGCCGGGCGGCGTCATGTTCCTTTGCGTCCGGCCCCAGGCTTGGGCTTTCCCCGCCTGCCTCACCCGCGTGCCTTCACCAAAGCACGGGTGGTCTCCTGCAGGCGGAAGGCGAGGTCGCGCAGGACGGAACGGGCGAGGGAAGGGGTCTTGTCGAGAAGATTGAGGAACAGGTCGGTTTCCATGCGCAGCACGCTCATGGCTTCGCCGGCCCGCACGGTGGCGGTGCGCGGCTCGCCTGTCAGCACGCCCATCTCGCCCACCACCGTGTCGCGGCCGAGCCGCGCGACCTCGTGGCTGGCGCCGCCTGCCGCCACCTCGATCACGGCCGTGCCTTCGAGCACCACATAGGCCGCATCCGGTGCGTCGCCCTGGTTGAACAGGGCGTCGCCGGCCGCCACGTCCAGCCGGGCGGCGGAAAAGGCGAGCAGCCGGAGCTGGCTCGGCTCCAGGTCGCGGAACATGGGGATGCGGGCGAGCGTCCTCGCCTCTTCTTCGATGCTCATGTCTCTGCGATGCCCCGATGCCTTGCGGGCACTTCAGGCATCCCTCCTGCAACGGGGCCTTGCCCCCTATGGGGCGCCCTGGACGTGAACGCGCGTCGCAGCAGCGTGCACACGCCCAAAGCACATAGTCTAGAGAACGCATAATCCGACCGGACTGCGGGGCACTCCGATCGACACGCATTATAGCGTGATTTCCTAACGTGAACCTGCCCCCGTTCCGGTATCATATTCCGGCAGAAGCCAGCGCCGCGCCCGCCTCCACGCGCTCTACCTGCCCGTGCGCCAGCACGACCACCTGCGTGAACAGGTCCAGCGGTTCCCCCGCATCGAGCACGACGAGGGTGGTGCGTCCCGCCCGCCCCGCCAGCACCGATCCGATGAGCTGGTTCTGTTCGGCCGGCGACAGCGGCACCAGCGCATCGTCGATGACGAGGATGGTGGGGTCGGCGAGGAGGCAGCGGGCGAGGGTCAGCTTGCCGCGCTCGGCGGCCGACAGGGGCAGGCCGCCTTCCCCCACCGCGACGTCGAGGCTGAGGCGCTCCACCTGGCCGATCAAAGCGTCCAGGGCGAGGCATTCGCGGACGATCTCGTCCACCACTGCCGCCGCGCCGGCGCGATCGGCGGCGATGCGGCCGAACAGGAGGTTGTCGCGCACGGTCAGCGCCCGGCAATAGCTGTCGGGCTGGTAGCGGGCGAGGGGGACGCCGGCCACCTCCTTCAGGTGCGCGAGCTGGGCGCGCCCGGCAAGCGCCCGGTCCTGCCACTCCTCGTCGATGAGGCCGAAGCGGTGGCGCGGCTCGCAATAGCGGCCGGCGATGCGCATGAGCAGGCCCCGCTCGTCCGGGGTGGGCGCGTCGCCCATGTGCGTGGCGAGCGCCTGTGCCTCGCCCATCTCCTCGGCGCGCAGGAGGCCCTTGGTGTCGATGCCGGCCAGGTCCTCGGGCCCGCCGGCGAGCTCGGACAGGATGCGCAGGGCGGACCGGCCGAGTTCGGTGATCTCCCCGGCCAGCCCGGCTTTCTCCAGCTGCGGCAGCAGCGCCGGCTCGGCGAGCACGGAGGCGGCGCCGCGGGTGTCGTTCAGCGGGGTCGCGAACAGGATGTTCTCGGCCAGCGTCATCCAGCGGTTGAAGGCGGCGAAGCGGAACGGCTCGATGAGCACGCGGGAGGTCTCGGACTGCCGCTGGGCGATGGCATCCGTCACCGCCGCGCGCAGGGAGACGATGCGCTCCGCCAGCGCCGGCGCCTTGTCCGGGTCGAGCCGGCGTTCGAGGCCGAGCCGCACCACGAGATCGCCCAGCCCGGCCCCCGCCAGGGCCGCGAGCGCCTTCTGGTCCAGGGTGGCCTCGTCCGCAAGGCCGAGGGCGGCGAGGTCCACCGCCTCGCGCGAGGCGCGCCCCGCCCGGCGCTCCAGCGCGAACAAGAGATTGTCCCTGAGCGTCCCGGTGATGACGATGGGATCGCCGCCGGCATAGGCCACGTGCCGGCCGATCAGGGCTTCGGGGGCGGCGGCGAGGTCGTGCCCGCCCATGCGCACCGTGCCGCTGTAGAGCGAGATCGCGCGCCCGCATACGCGGGCGACCGAATGCTTGCCGCCGGCATCCGGCCCCTTGAGCGCGACGGCCGTACCGGCGGGCACCTCGAAGCTCACCCCGTCGAGGAGGAGGCTGCCGGCCGGGTCCACCACGTCGAGATCGGCCACCTTGATGGAGCCGTCGAAGGCCGGCTCGGGTCCGGCGGGCGGCTCCTGCGAGCCCTTGGGCCAGACCTCGCGGGTTTCGAGATAATAGCGGGCGAAGTCGTAGCGCACCTGCGCGATCATGCGCTTCTCGTCCCACTCGATGAGCTCCTTGAGCGGCTCGGGGATCTGGCCGTAGGCCGCCACCACCGCCACCAGCTGGCCGATATTGATGGCGCCCGACAGGGCCAGCCAGCCGCCGACGAAATAGAACACCAGCGTCGGCACGTCCGACATGAGCAGGTTGAGGATGCGGTCGGTGGCGTTCTGGCGCTTCAGGTCGAGGCTGGCCTCTGAGACGATGCCGAGGCGGTCGTCCACCGCGCCGCGCTCGAACGGGCTGGTGGCGAAGCCGTGGACCAGGGGCAGGCGGTCGATGCCCGCCATCACGCGCTTGCCCAGCGCCACCGCCTCGCGCTGGTAGACCTGCAGCTTGCGCGCATTGTCCTTCCGCTGGATACCGAGCAGCAGGTAGTTGAGCGCCAGGATGCCGATGGCGAAGCCGCCCAGCACCGCGTTCTGGGTGAAGATGAGCAGCGTCGCCGAGCCGATCAGCCCCACCGACTTGAGCGGCTGGGCGAAGGCCATGCCGGCGAAGGGCGAGATGGGCCCCACCTCGAACCGCATCATGTTGCCCACTTCCATCGCCTTGCTCTTCATGGGCGCTTCGGGGCGCAGGCGCTGGATCACGTCGAACAATTGGCGGCGCAGGCCGACGATGATGCGCTCGCCGAGCCGCGCCTTCGCCATCTCGATGAGGCGGGTGATGTGCTGCTGGATCAGCTGCAGGGCGAACAGCACCGCCGCGAGGCCTGCCAGCAGCTCGAAAGCGCCGACTTCGATGCCGGGAAAGCGGAACAGCACGAAGCCGCCCAGCGCGTCGGGCAGGCCGATGTCGAGTTCGAGCAGGCGCGGGACCGTGCCGCCGATGGCGTCGGTGACGCCGTTGACGATGAGCCGCGGCAGCTCCAGCGAGGCATAGTTGAAGGGCAGGAGCAGGAGGACGAGGGCGAACAGCTTGATATGGCTTGCCGGCGCCACGCGCCAGAGGTAGCGCAGCACATCTCGCGGCAGTGCGCCGTCGGATGCCGTGCCCTGTGGGGCCGGGGGGTG
>NZ_JAIVFN010000042.1 GCF_030015065.1 Xanthobacter autotrophicus
GGGTCATGGGGTCCTCGCCCGGAAACGCCTTGGCCCGCATCAGGGTGCGGATGGGGCCGGGATTGAACAGGTTCACCTTGAGATTGCCGGAGACGCTCTCCGCCGCCCAGGTGCGCGCGAGCACTTCCAGCCCCGCCTTGGTGAGGGCGTAGGGTCCCCAATAGGCCCGCGCCTTGTGGGCGGCGCCGGAGGAGATCATCACCACGCGCCCGGCCGGCGACAGCTTCAAGAGCGGATCGAAGGAGCGCACGCAGCGCCAGTTGGCGGTGAGGTTCACCGCGACGATGTCGTCCCAGTCCTTGGGATAGACATGGCCGAGCGGCGACAGCGGGCCGAGCACGCCGGCATTGGCCACGAACACGTCGAGCCGCCCGTAGCGCTCGTAGAGCGCGCCGCCGAGGCGGTCGATGGCCTCGAAATCCTTGAGGTCCAGGGGCACGAGGGTGGCGGTGCCGCCCACGGCGCGAATGTTGTCGTCGATGTCCTGAAGCCCGCTGTCCGAGCGGCCCACGCAGATCACATGGGCGCCGGCCCGGGCCAGCGCGATGGCGGTGGCCGCGCCGATGCCGCGGGTGGCGCCGGTGACGAGGGCGATCTTGTCGGCGAGGGGCCGGTCGGCGGTCATGCGGCTTCCGTGGACTGAAGGGGAACGGGCACCCTCTCCCGCAGGCCGGGGAGAGGGTTTTCAGGCGGCGGCCTCAGCTCGCCTCGGCCAGGAGCGAGAGCTGCTGCTGGCCCACGGCGCCGGCCCGGTCGGTGAGCGGGGTGGGATAGTCGCCGGTGAAGCAGTGGTCGGTGAATTGCGGCTTCACCGGATCGCGGCCCTCATAGCCCATGGCGCGGTAGACACCGTCCACCGACAGGAAGGCCAGCGAATCCGCGCCGATATAGCGCCGCATGCCTTCCAGGTCGTGGGTGGCTGCCAGCAGCTTGTCGCGGTCCGGGGTGTCGATGCCGTAATAGTCGGGATGGGTGATGGGCGGGGAGGCGATGCGGAAATGCACCTCCTTGGCGCCGGCGTCGCGCATCATCTGCACGATCTTCACCGAGGTGGTGCCGCGCACCAGGCTGTCGTCCACCAGCACGATGGAACGGCCCTCGACCACCGAACGGTTGGCGGAATGCTTCATGCGCACGCCCTGGTCGCGGATGGACTGGGTGGGCTGGATGAAGGTGCGCCCCACATAATGGTTGCGGATGATGCCCAGCTCGTAGGGGATGCCGGAGAGCTGGGAATAGCCGATGGCCGCCGGCACGCCGGAATCCGGCACCGGCACGATGACGTCGGCGTTGGCGGGGCTCTCCTCGGCCAGCACCTGCCCCATCTTCTTGCGCACCTGGTAGACCGAGCGCCCGCCCACCACGGAATCGGGCCGGGCGAAATAGATGTACTCGAAGATGCAGGGCCGCGGCGCCATCTCCGGGAACGGCTTGAAGGACTGCAGGCCGTCCTCGTCGATCACGATGACCTCGCCGTTCTCCACGTCGCGCACATAGCGCGCGCCGATGATGTCGAGGGCGCAGGTCTCGGAGGCGAGGATCGGCGAGCCGTCCAGCGAGCCCAGCACCAGCGGGCGGATGCCAAGGGGATCGCGGGCGCCGATCAGCTTCTTGTTGGTGAGGGCTACCAGCGAATAGGCCCCTTCCAGCGCGCGCAAAGCGTCGGTGAAGCGGTCGATAAAGCGCGGCTTCTTGGAACGGGCCACCAGATGGAGGATGGCCTCGGTGTCGGTGGTGGACTGGGTGATGGCCCCGTCCCGCACCAGCTGCTTGCGCAGGGTCAGGCCGTTGGTGAGGTTGCCGTTGTGGCCCACGGCGAAGCCGCCGGCGTCGAGCTCGGCGAACAAGGGCTGCACGTTGCGCAGCAGGGTCTCGCCGGTGGTGGAGTAGCGCACATGGCCCACCGCCATGTCGCCGGGCAGGCGGGCGATGACGCTGGCGTCGGAAAAGGCGTCGCCCACAAGGCCGAGCCGCCGCTCCGAATGGAAGCGCCGCCCGTCATAGGAGACGATGCCAGCGGCTTCCTGGCCGCGATGCTGGAGCGCGTGCAGGCCGATGGCGGTGATGGCCGCCGCCTCCGGGTGATTGTAGACGCCGAAGACGCCGCATTCCTCGCGGAGGCGGTCGCCGTCGAGGTCGAGATCCGCCCGTTCAAGCTCAGCCCGCGCAAGCTCCGCCCGCTGGGGATGGTCGTCCTCGGAAAGGGGCCGCTCGCCCCGCCCCCCCGAATTCATCGGGGCGTCACTGTCGCAATCCATCATGCACCTCCGCTCGGGCGGCTCACTGGCCGGCGCCGCGCGTGCTGGCGACGAGCTGGTCGAGGCCCTGGCGATCCGTGGAGCGGTAGGGTTTGACCCCCGCCGTGGATGCGTCAGCCGACCCGGCTGGTCTTGTGGTGCCCCCCAAATCCGAACGCTGCCCCCCCGTCGGGGCGGCCGGGGCGGCGGGCGTGTCGCCCTCCTCTCCGGCGGGCGGCTTCTTCAACTTGTTCAAGATGGTGTTTTCAGGGTCATCCGGCAACTGCGCCTTAAGCCACTCCCCCGCGCTCTGGATGGCCGGCAGGGATTTTGCGTTGGCGACCCACGGCGGCAGCTTCTCCGGCGGCACCAGCCAGTTGAAGAACAGCATGGCGATCACCAGCAGGAGCAGGCCGCGCCCCAGCCCGAACATGAAACCGAGGGTGCGATCCAGCGCGCCGATTCGGCTGTCGAGCACGACATCGGAAATGCGCGCCGTGATGATCGACGCGACAAGAAGCGTGCCGAGGAACAGCACCGCCACGGTGACCGCAAGTGCAGCCGTATCCTGCGAGATGTATTGCTTTACGACCGGCAGGAGCTGCTTGTGGAAATACAAGGTCACGCCGGCGGCGACCACCCATGACAGGATGGAAAAAACCTCGCGCAGGAAGCCGCGGACCATGGCCAGCAGCCCCGAAATCAGCAAGACCGTCAGAACGATGATGTCGAGCAAGGTCACAGGCATCGGCGCATTGTTCCGTCATCGGCGCATCGCGACGCGCGCATGCGCGCGGCATGCCGTCCAGGTGGCTGCCTGGTGGGACCCCGCCGCGCGGCTCATATAGCTTGCGCGCCGGCTCGCGTCACCTTCCTGCATCGTTGCCCGCGTCATCAGCCCTCTTCGTCGGACCATTCGGCGTGCTCCACGGCCCGGGGGCGATGCTCGCGGGTGGCGCCGTCGCGCGATTCGCGCATGGCAGCCCGGCGGGGTGCGCAGGCCGCGATGGCCGCCACCAGCTCCGCCAGCGAGGCGACGGGCTGGATCGCCACCTGCGCGTCCACCCCGTCGAGCCCGCCGGAGGGCAGGACCGCGCGGGCAAAGCCCAGCTTCGCCGCCTCCTTCAGGCGGGCGGCGGCCTGCGCCACCTGCCGCACCGCGCCGGTCAGGCTCGCCTCGCCGAAATAGACCGCGTCCGCCGGCAAGGGCGCGCCGGTGAGGGAGGAGACCAAAGCGGCCGCAACGGCAAGGTCCGCCGCCGGCTCGCCGATCCTCAGGCCCCCCGCCACGTTGAGATAGACGTCGTGGCCGCCGAGCCGCACCCCGCAGCGGGCGTCCAGCACCGCGAGCACCATGGAGAGGCGGTTGGGGTCCCAGCCCACCACGGCGCGGCGCGGGGTGCCCAGCGATGAGGGCGCCACCAGCGCCTGGATCTCCACCAGCACCGGCCGCGTGCCCTCCATGCCGGCGAACACGGCGGTGCCCGGCGCGCCGGCGTCGCGGTTGGACAGGAACAGCTCGGAGGGGTTCGCCACCTCGGACAGGCCGCGCCCGGTCATCTCGAACACGCCGATCTCGTCGGTGGGGCCGAAGCGGTTCTTCTGGGCGCGCAGGATGCGGAACTGGTGCCCGCCGTCGCCCTCGAAGGAGAAGACCGCGTCCACCATGTGCTCCACCACCCGGGGGCCGGCGATCTGGCCGTCCTTGGTGACGTGGCCGACCAGGATCACGCAGGCGCCGGTCTGCTTGGCGTAGCGCACCAGCAGCTGGGCCGAGGTGCGCACCTGCGTCACCGTGCCAGGGGCGGACTCCACGCTGTCCGACCACATGGTCTGGATGGAGTCGATCACGACCATGTGAACAGGCGGGCCGCCCGAGAGGGTGGCGATGACGTTCTCGGCATTGGTCTCGGCGGCGAGGCCCACCGGTGCCTGCTCCAGCCCAAGGCGCTGGGCGCGCAGGCGCACCTGGTCCACCGCCTCCTCGCCGGAGACATAGACCACCTGCTGACCGCGCGCCGCCAGCGCCGCCGAGGCCTGCACCAGCAAAGTGGACTTGCCGATGCCCGGATCGCCGCCGATCAGCAGCACCGAGCCGGGCACGAAGCCGCCCCCCGCCACCCGGTCCAGCTCGCCGATGCCGCACACCATGCGGGGGGCGGGCGTGGCGGTGCCCTGAAGGGTCTCCAGCGCCACCGCGCGGCCCTTGCGGCCGGAGCGCTGGGCCGCCGGCACGCTGGCCGTGACGGCCACTTCCTCGGCGAGGGTGTTCCAGGCGCCGCACGCCTCGCACTTGCCCTGCCAGCGGTGATAGGCCGCGCCGCAGGACTGGCAGATGAAGGACGTGTCGCGCTTTGCCATGACCTCGTTCCGCTGGAGCACGCGCCGATCAGATTGCGGAGCGAATCCCCCTGCGCTCATCCATTAGAGCGCGATCCGATCAGATTGAATCAATCTGATCGGTGAATCGCCCTCTAACTTCAAGAAAGAGAACGCGTTGTCCGATCAGCTTGCGATGCAAGCTGATCGGCGCGTGCTCTAGCGTACAAAATGAGAACATGCAGTCCAGATGGCACCTGTGGGCGGTGCTGCCAATTGCCGGAGCGGTCTGCGGCGCCGACGAGCCCCGGTAGCAGTCCGCTTCCGGGCGGGGCGCCACCGGGTTGAGACGGGCTTCGGCGAGGTGGCGGGCCGGCGCCTCACCCGCCCACATAGCGCCGGGCGTAGCGGGCGCCCAGCGAGGTGAGCACCTCGTAGCCGATGGTGCCGGAGCGGGCGGCGAGGTCGTCCACGCTGATGCCGTCGCCGAGGAAGACCGCGGTATCGCCCCTTTGCACCATGCCTTCCGGCAGGTCGGTGATGTCGAGGGTGGCGAGATCCATGGAGACGCGGCCCACCAGATGGCAGCGCTGGCCGTGGAGGATCGCCTCCACCCCCTTGGCGGCATCCGTGGAGCCGCCGGCGCGGAACAGGCCGTCCGCATAGCCGATGGAGACGGTGGCGAGCCGGCTCGGCCGCTTCAGCCGCTCGGCGGCGCCGTAGCCCACCGTCTCGCCGGCCGGGGCGGTGGAGACCTGCACCACCTTCACCTCCAGCCTCACCACCGGCCGCAGGGGCGGCACGCCGTTTATGGCGACGCCGCCATAAAGGAAGATGCCCGGCCGCACCAGCTCGAACCGGAAGTCGCGGCCGAGCAGGGTGCCCGCCGAATTGGCCAGCGACGCCGGGATGCCGGGGAAGCGCCGCACCACGTCGGCGAAGACCATGCGCTGGCGGGCGGTGAGCACGTGGCCGGGCATGTCGGCGCAGGCGAGATGGCTCATGATGAGGCTGGGCGTGAAGCCCAGCAGGCGGAAGGTGCCGGACAGCTGCACCGCCTCCTCCAGCGACAGGCCGAGCCGGTGCATGCCCGTATCCACATGGATGGCGGCGGGCAGCCTTGCGCCGTTGTCGCGGCAAAAGTCGCTCCAGTCGGAGATTTCCGGCGCCGATCCCAGCACGGGCCGCAGGTTCGCGGCGGCATAGTCGCCGGCGCAGTCGGGCAGGAGGCCGTTCAGCACGTAGATCGTGGCCTCGGGCAGCAGCGCGCGGAGCGCGACGGCCTCTTTGAAATGGGCCACGAAGAAGGTGCGCGCGCCGGCCCGCCACAGGGCCGGGGCCACCTTGTCGATGCCGAGGCCATAGGCGTTGGCCTTGACCACGGCGGCGCATTCGGCCGGGGCGGCGAGCGCCGCGAGGGTGCGCCAGTTGTCGGCGATGGCGCCGAGATCAATGGTGAGGACGGCGCCGGCCTCCCGCGCCTCCCGCTCGGCGACCTCCTCCGCGGCGGCGCGGGCCGCGGCCCGGGCGGCAGCCTCCTCGGGGGAGGGCTCGCTCAGCGGCGCTCCGGCAGGTGGTCCTCCCGCGCCAGGTTGGAGAAGCGGGTGAACTGGGGCTCGAAATGCACCTTCACCGTCCCGGTTGGACCGTGACGCTGCTTTCCGATGATGACCTCGGCCGTGTTCTCGGCCGCCTTCATCTCGATCTCCCACTTGAACCACTCCTCTGTGCCGGCCTTCGGCTCCTTGCCTTTAAGGTAATATTCCTCCCGGAACACAAACATGACCACGTCGGCGTCCTGCTCGATGGAGCCGGATTCGCGCAGGTCCGACAATTGCGGCCTCTTATCATCGCGCGCTTCCACCTGACGGGAAAGCTGGGACAGGGCCATGATGGGCACTTGCAGCTCTTTCGCCAAGGCCTTCAGGCCGGTGGTGATCTCGGTGATCTCCTGCACCCGGCCCTGGGACGAGCTCTTGGACGAGCCGGACAGGAGCTGGAGATAGTCCACCACCATGAAATCAAGTCCGCGCTGGCGCTTCAGCCGCCGCGCCCGCGCCACCAGCTGGGCGATGGAGAGGCCGCCGGTGTCGTCGATATAGAGCGGGATGGTCTGCATGGTCTGGGCGGCGGCGGCGAGCTTGGAGAACTCGCTCTCGGAGATGTCGCCGCGGCGGATCTTGTAGGAGGCGATCTCGGCCTGTTCGGCAAGGATACGGGTGGCGAGCTGCTCGGCCGACATTTCCAGCGAGAAGAAGCCGACGACACCCCCCGACACGGTCTCGATGGAGCCGTCGGGCCTCGTCTCGCCGCGATAGGCGGCGGCGATGTTGAAGGCGATGTTGGTGGCGAGCGCGGTCTTGCCCATGGCCGGACGGCCGGCGAGGATGACGAGGTCGGACGGCTGCAGGCCGCCCATCTGGTGGTCGAGGTCGTCCAGCGCCGTGGCGATGCCGGAGAGGTGGCCGTCGCGCTGGAAGGCCTTGGAGGCCATGTCCACCGCCTCGCGCAGCGCCTCGCCGAAGCGCAGGAAGCCGCCGTCGTAGCGGCCGGTCTCGGCGATCTCGTAGAGCCGCTTCTCGGCCTGCTCGATCTGGCCCTGGGGGGTGGCGTCCACCGGGGCGTCGAAGGCCTCGTTGACGATCTCCTCGCCGATGCGGATCAGGTCGCGGCGCACCGAGAGGTCGTAGATGGTGCGCCCGTAGTCCTCGGAATTGATGATGGTGGTCGCTTCCGCCGCGAGGCGGGCGAGATATTGCGGGCCCGAGAGCCCCGCCACGTCGAGGTCCGCGGGCAGGAAGGTTTTCAGCGTGACCGGCGTGGCAAGCTTGCCGGCGCGGATCAGCGCGCTCGACAGCTCGAAGATGCGGGCATGGATGGGCTCGTAGAAGTGCCGCGGCTCGAGGAAGTCCGAGACCCGGTAGAACGCCTCGTTGTTGACGAGGATGGCGCCGAGCAGAGCCTGTTCCGCCTCCAGATTGTGCGGAGCCTGACGATAGGTCGGTTCGAGATCGCCCGTGTTGGGAAGATCGAGCATGGCGCCAAGGTTCCGCTGGATGGACTGATTGTGTACCAGATCGCAGCCCCTTCGGAACCGCTGTTTGGGCCAGCCCTGCGACCTTCCGTCCACAGCGGTGAATCATGGGAACAACCCTCGATTCGTTCGTGTAATAACATGTGAGGAGCGTGAATTCGGTCGCTCCCTTTGCCTCGCTCCCCGGCCTGGGATAGAGGCTGGGTTCTCGGTCAGTTTGCGGGGGAATCATGCGGTCTCATCGCGTCGCGACATTGTCCGCCGCCCTGTTCGGCGCTGTTCTGCTGGCCGGTCCGGCCCTCGCCCAAAGCGGCGATCCCCTGGCGCCGCCGCCCGATCTCGGCGCGACGGGCGTGCCGGTGCCGCTCGACGGAACCGCCATCTACGGCCAGAACACCCCGCCCCCCGAGGGCATGATGGCCATTCCGGTCCCGCCCTCCACCTGCGGCGGCATCGCCCAGGTGGTGCGCACCCAGGGCGTCATCCTGATTCCCACCGGCAACGGCAACGCCCGGCGCTATGTGCGCGACGAGCGGTTCTGCGCCGGGGACCAGATCACCAAGCCCGCGTGGATCGCCACGTCGGACAATCCGCGCTGCTTCGTCGGCTATACCTGCGGCGAGAGCAACGACGATGGCGCCAACTGAGGCCTGTCGGTCCGGTGAGGCGGGAGAAGGCTCGCGCCGCCTCGCGCGTCAGGTCACGGCCTGCGCGTCGTGCTCGCGCCACTGGATGGCGGCGGGCGGCACCAGCAGCTTCAGAGCGCCGGGGGCCACCGCATAGCGCAAGGGCAGGCTTTCCCGGGTGACTTCCCCGTCCGTGGCCACCCAGGCGCGCTCGCGCCGGGCATGGATGGTGACGCGCCGGGCCTGGAAGGCGCGGATGCCCGGCTTGTCGCGCCAGGCATCCACCAATACCTCCGCGCCGGTCTTCAGGCGCGCCAGGGTGCCGCGGTCTTCCGCCACCAGCACCTCCAGCAGCCCGCCGTCGAGCCGCGAGCGGTGCCAGCCGGGGGCGTCGAAGGCATTCACCGTCACCAGCGCGGCGTAGGCCTCCATGGGCTCGCGGACCCCCGCCACCTCCACCTCGATGGACATGCGGCCGGACCTGACCAGCGCCTTGCCCAGGGCCATCAGCCAGCCCAGCACCCGGCCGCGCTGCGCGCGCAACTGCTCCCGGGCAAGCGCCATCTGGCTGAAGAAGCCCACACCCGAGACGCCGTGGAACGCGCGGCCGTTCAGGAGGCCCACGTCCACCTGCATGGGTCGCGCCTTCAGCAGGGCATCGAGCGCGCCGGCCAGGTCGCGGGGCAGGCCGATGTCGTAGGCGAGCAGGTTCATGGTGCCGAGCGGCAGCACGCCGAGGGTGACATCGGTATTGGCAAACACCGATGCGGCATGGGAGACGGTGCCGTCGCCCGCGCCCACCACCACCGTATCGTAGCCGTCGCGCTCGGCGGAGGCGATGGCGCGCGCCAGTGCGTCCCCTTGCGCCACCACCACGTCCACGTCGGTGCCAGGGCGGGTGAGGGCGTCATCCACGATGGCGCGGACCCGCTCGGGACCCATGTCGTGCACGGTTCCCGCTTTGGCATTGAGTACAACCCGCATCCGCCGCATCGTGGCATCCTCCAGACCGGCTCAAGCGCCGGCGCGGCCATAAGGTTCCCGCTTCCGGGGCCACGGGGCCGGGCCGGGTGATTCTCCTCAAGGGTACCAAACATGGCCAGCGCGCCCTCGCCCTCCAACGCATCGCCTGTCCCGCCGACACCGCCGAGGCGGGCATCCTCCCCGTCCATCCTGCGCCTGCGGGCCGGGCTGCTGCTTCTGGTCGCATCGGTGGTGCTGTGCGGCGCCGGCGGGCATTTCGTGGCGCGGCAGTTCGGCCTGGGGCTCGGCTGGGCGATCCTGCTCGCCGTCCTCATCTGGGTGGGCGTCGGCATGCTGCTGGCCCGGCTCGATACCCGGCTCTATTTCGGCGGTGCGGTGGCCGTGACCGCGCTGGTGGCCTATTTCGTCTACGATTTTTCGTCCTCGGCGCTGGGCTGGGCGACCGGCGTGTCGCTGGTGCTGGCCCTCCTCGCCACCTTGTTCCTTGCCTTCACCTTCTACGATTTCCGGCGGCTGAAGCACGAGCTTCGCCTTTGGGCCTACCGGAAATAGGGCGGGGCGCGGCTGTCCCCGCGCGGCCGGCGAAGCCTCGGTCCGCCTTGACTTTCTGCGTAGGGCCACGTCCAAGTTGCGGGGCGGTAGAATGCAAGGCGGCCGCGAGCGGCGCGGAGGGCGACGCGGCGATCACGGCGCAAGGGGGAGGCGTCCCGCAGGTGGCGCCCATAGGCAGAGCATGTCCGAGGGACGCCTTTATCTCATGGCCGGCCCGGCCGTCGCGTTCATTGTCGCCTGCGTCTTTCTCTTTGTCTGGCTCCACCATCGCGAGCGGCGCTACGTGCCCTTCTTCGCGGTGGCCTTCTGCGCCTATGCCATCGCGGCGCTGTCGCAATTGCTCCGTATCCCGCCGGGGGTGGGGCTCAACACCATGGTCTCGGCCCTGATCTACACGTTTGGCATCTTCTGCCTCGTGCAGGGGGTCATGGCCCGGTTCGGCAAGGCGGGCTCCGCCCTGGCTCTTGCCGTCGTGTCCGTGCTGATCCTCGGGCTGCTTTATTACTTCATGTATGTCGACCGGAACCTCGTCGCCCGCATCTATGTGCAGAATTTCGGTTACGGGCTCATGTTCCTGTTTGCCGCGGTGCAGATCTTCGGGGCCAGCGGCCGGCGCACGGTGGACCGGATCCTGTTCTGGGTCTTCCTCCTGTTCGGTCTCCATTTCTTCGTGCGCACCATGCTGACCATGTCCATCTCGCCGGATCTCTTCGTCCTCGACCGGTTGAGCCAGGAGGGGGCCGACCCGGACGCCCTCGCCCGGATGTTCAGCCACTCGCCCTTCTGGCAGGTGCTCAACTTCTCGCTCCTGGTCAGCGGCCTGCTGGTGGCGCTCGCTTTGCTCGGCGCCATCGCCGTCGATGCCATGGACGACCTGAAGCGGCAGGGCGGCATGGATCCCCTGACCGGCCTCGCCAACCGCCGCGGCTTCGACGACCGGGCGCGGGAGCTCATGGCCGATGCGGCGCGCCACCCCCTGAGCCTCGTTTATTGCGACATCGACCGCTTCAAGGCCATCAACGACACGTTCGGCCATGCGACGGGCGACCTGGTGCTCGCCACCGTGGGCGGCCTCATCGCCCGCCTCGCCGCGCCGTGGGACGTGGCGGCAAGGCGCGGCGGGGAGGAGTTCGTGATGCTGCTCGCCGGCACCGACCTCCATGGCGCCTGCGGGTTCGCCGAGCGCATGCGCACGGACCTGCGCGGCACCGCCTTCTCCATGCTGCCGGCCGGGTTCGTGGTCACCGCGAGCTTCGGCGTCGCCGAGCGCCGGCGCGGCGAGGATCTCGCGGACCTCCTCCACCGGGCCGACGAGCTGGTCTATGCGGCAAAGCGGGCCGGCCGCGACTGCATCCTCACCGATGCCGTCGGGGCGCTGGTCTCGCCGGTCGGCCAGGGCGCCGCTTGATCCAGATCAAAGTCGCGCGCGAGGCAGCTGCCTAGCCTTCCTGAAACAGCAGGCCGGGGCCGGGCGGGTCGTGTCGATCCACGCGGCGGAGCCGGGCCTGCGCAGCGGGTGGATCGCATCTCAGGGAGGCCGAAATGGATGCGCAGACTGCTCTCGTGGTGACCGGCATCGTCGTGGCCTTCGTCGGCTTCGCGCTGATCCTCGCCTTTGCCGACTACTATACCCACGCCGGCCGCCGCTCCTGACGCCGGCGCCGGGCGCGGGCCCGCCGTTCAGGCCGCTTCAACCGGACGCCATCCCGCTTTAGGCTAAGCCGGGATGACGTTGCGGGAGGAGACCATGGGGCTCGCGGTCCGGCCGCGCCGGGGAGGCTTGGGCGTCGGCGTCTGGCGGTGTGTCGTTGCGGCTGTGCTCGTGCACGCCGGGGCGGTGCCCGCCGGGGCCACCGGCACCCTCAATTGCAGCATCGACGACAAGGCCATCGCCTTCGAGGCGGAGGCGGTCTTTTCCCATGGGCTCGCCGCCTCCTTCAGCAATTTCCGCGCGGAGCTGAATGCCAGGGGCAAGGATACGCCGCCCACCTTCGCCAGGGTGGAGATGGACGGCGCCGCCCTCGCCCATCACTGGTTCCACGGCGACGAGCTGAGGCTGCACCTCTATCACGAGCGGGCGGAGGCGCCGTTCGGGTCGCTGGAACTGGTCCTGCGCACCCGCAGCCGGGGCGAGGACGAGGCCGCCTTCGCCGGGCGCTACGAGCTGAAGCTCTTCCTCGCCGGCGTGGACGGCGGCAAGGCTTTCGAGCGGACCTACAGGGGCCGGGCCACATGCTCCGCCGGATGACGCTTCCAGGCGGCCTCTGCCTTGCAGCGCTCGCCACCGGGACCGCCCTCGCGGCGCCCGCCCGCCCGGTATCGGCGGGGCTGCCGCCCTTCGACTGCGCCGGTCCCTTCGCGCGGGACGCAAGCGAGGCGGCGCTCGCCACGCGCTTCGGCGCTGGCAACGTGGTGTTCCGCACCGTGCCGGGGCCGGAGGGCACCCGCTTCAAGGCCACGGTGCTGTTTCCCCGCGATGCCGCGCGGCGGGTGGAGATCGTCTGGAAGGACGAGAAGCGGCGCCAGCGGCCGACCCATGTGTCGGTGGCGGCGCAATCCGGGTGGAAGACGGCGGATGGCCTCGGGATCGGATCGAGCCTTGCGGCCGTGGAGGCGGCCAACGGCGCGCCCTTCACCATGGCCGGCTTCGGCTGGGACTATGGCGGCACCGTCACCGACTGGAACGGCGGCCGGCTGGCGCGCCCCGGATGCCGGCTGCTGCTGCGCCTCGAGCCCACGCCGGGCACGCCGGCGGATGATGTGGACGGGGACCGGGATTTCCGCTCCGACGCCCCCGCCATGCGGGCGGCGCAACCCGTCATCTACGAGATGATGCTCGTGTTCGAGTGAGCGGACGCCGCCGCCGGGGTGTGATAGAGGGCGCCCATGACCAGCCCCGAAGACACACCCCTGGACGCCCCCGCGCACGATGGTGCCGGCCTCCCCTTCTGGCGCGCCAAGCCCCTTGCGGCCATGACCGCGGCCGAGTGGGAGAGCCTGTGCGACGGCTGCGGTCGCTGCTGCCTCGTGAAGCTGGAGGACGAGGACACGGGGCGGGTGGCCTATACGGATGTGGGCTGCCGCCTGCTGGACACCGACACCTGCCGCTGCGCCGATTACGAGCGCCGCTCGGAGATCGTGTCGGATTGCGTGCGCCTGACCCCGGAGGCCGTCGCCTCCCTGTCCTGGCTGCCGCCCACCTGCGCCTACCGGCTGGTGGGGGAGGGCAAGGACCTGCCCTTCTGGCATCCCCTGGTCTCGGGCGATCCGGCAAGCGTCGCGGCGGCGGGCGTATCGGTGGCGGGCAAGGTGGCCGGCAGCGAAAACGCGTTCGGCCTGTTCGAGCTGGTGGACCACATCGTTGCCTGGCCGGTGCGCTGGCCCAGGGGAGCGAAAGGTGGAGCGAAGATCGCAGCCGGGGGCGTTGCCCGTCGCCGGCACGGCCCGAAGGCAGGCACCGCGGAGGTCTGACGCCCGGGATGCCTGACGGGCGAACGGCGGCAGTCCCCCTTAGAGCGCGATCCGAGCAAATTGGTTCAATTTGCTCGGTGAATCGCCCTCTAAACTCAAGAAAGAGAACGCGTTGCCCGATCAGCTTGCGCTGCAAGCAGATCGGCGCGTGCTCTAGCAGGCGGGCGGCGCTCCCGGTCCTTGTGTTGACGCGGTTTCTTCACGCGAGCGGGCGCCACCTCGTTCGGAAACGCTCTATCCCGCGGCGGTCGAGCGCTTCTTGCGCGTTTCCACCGGCGCTGGCTCGATCAGGGTGCGGCACTCCTCGGCGGTGAGCGGCTCGCCGAAGACGACGCCCTGGCCGTATTCGCAGCCGAAGCGGGCCATCTCGCCGGCTTCCGTCTCCTTCTCCAGGCCCTCCGCCATCACGTCCATGCCGAGGTCGTGGGCCAGGTCGATCAGCGCGCCGACGATCACCGGCCGGGCCGCGCGGGCGGAGCCCTTGGCGGTGTCGCGCACGAAGCGCGGATCGATCTTCACGCTGTCGAACGGGAAGCGCTGGAGATAGGAGAGGGCGGAATAGCCGGTGCCGAAATCGTCTAGGCACAGGCCCGCGCCCAGCTCCCGCATGCGGCCGAGCACCACGGCGGCATATTCGGGGTTCTCCATCACCAGGCTCTCGGTGACTTCCAGCTTGAGGGATCCGGGCGCCACCGCATTGCGGGCGAGCACGGATTTCAGGTCCTGGATCAAATCGTGCCGCAGCAGCTGGCGGGACGAGACGTTCACATGCATGAACAAAGGCGGGTCCACCCGCAGCATGCGCTGCCACTGGCCGAGCTGGCGCGCCGCGGCGTCGAGCACGAACAGGCCGAGGTCGAGGATGAGGCCGGTCTCTTCCGCCAGCAGCAGGAATTCGGAGGCGGCCAGCTCGCCGAGACGCGGATGGTTCCAGCGCATATAGGCCTCGAACCCGCCGATGGCCCGGTCGCCCAGGCGCACGATGGGCTGGTAGCGCACCGAGATCTGGTTGTTGGCGAGGGCCTCGCGCAGCTCGCCTTCCAGCACCACGCGGTCGATCTTCTGCTGGCGCATGGCCGGGCGGAACACCTCGATGCGGTCGCCGCCGATGCGCTTGGCGTAATACATGGCCAGCTCGGCGTTCTTCAGCACCTCGTCGCGCTTGGTCTGGTCGGGGCCCGCCAGCACCAGCCCGATGGAGGCGGTGACGAACACCTCCCGGTCGGCGAAGGCGATGGGCGCGCGCAGCGAGCGGCGCAGGGTGTCGGCGAAGGTGGTGATGCGCTCGGCGTCGCGCTCGGACATGAGGATCATGCCGAACTGGTCGCCGGAGATGCGCGCCAGCGTGTCCTGCGGCTTCAGGAGGCGCATGAGGCGGCGGGCCACCGTGAGCAGGATGGAATCGGCCACCGCCATGCCCACCTGCACGTTGACCTGCTTGAAGCGGTCGAGGTCGATGACCATCACCGTCGGCTTCACCTTGTCGTCGAGGCGCGCCATGGTGAGGGACTGGCTGAGCCGGTCGAGGAACAGTTCCCGGTTGGGCAGGCCGGTGAGGTTGTCGCGCACCGCGTCGTGCAGCAGGCGCTCGGCGGCGATGCGCTCCCCGGTCACGTCCATGAGGGTGCCGACGCAGCGCACCACCTCGCCGTCGGCGCCCACCACCGGGCGGGCCTTCAGGTTGAAGGTGAGATAGTGGCCGTCGATGGCCCTGAGGCGGAAATCCTGGTCGATGCGCCCGCGGCGCTGGTCGATGATGCCGTCCAGGGTGGCGCGGAAGCGGTCGCGGTCGGCGGGGTGCAGCACCTCCAGCCAGCCGGCGGCTTCGGTCTCCAGCGAATGGCGCTTGAGGCCCAGGGCCTCCTCGGCCTCAGGGGAGGTGTAGATGCGGTCGGTGTCCACATCCCAGTCCCACACGATGAGGCCGGAGCCAGCCAGCGCCAGCGCCCGGCGCTCCAGCTCCGAGGTGGAGCCCTGGATGCCGCCGATGCCGGCGAAGGCGTGCTGCATCACCGTGAAGCCGATGAGCATCACGATCAGCACCAGGCCGCCGGAGAGGGCGGGGGCGGCGAGATCGTTGGTGACGAAGCCCGCCACCGTGAGTCCGGCCATGAGTACCCATACCACCAGCAGCGACCATGTGGGGATGATGAGCACCGCCCGGTCATAGCCATGCTGCGACAGCCAGATCACGACGCCGAGCCCGGCCACCGCCACCGCCAGCAGCGACAGGCGCGCAATGCCGGCCGCCATGGGCGCGTCCAGCAGCGCCACCGCCACCAAAGCGGCGAGGAAGGTGAGCCAGCCGGCGGCCACGTGCACATAGCGCACATGCCAGCGGTTGAGGTTGAGATAGGCGAACAGGAACACCAGCAGGGTGGCGGTGAGGATGGCCTCGCCGGCCGCCCGCCAGAACTGCTCGGCGAGGGGGGAGAGGCCGAACACCTTGGACCAGAAGGCGAAGTCGAGGCCGATATAGCCCAGCACCGCCCAGGCCAGGGCCGCCGCCGCCGGGAACATCACCGAGCCCTTCACCACGAACAGGATGGTGAGGAAGAGCGCCAAGAGGCCGGCAATGCCGATGACGATGCCGTGGTAGAGGGTGAAGGCGTTCACCCGGTCCTTGTAGGCGTCCGGCTCCCACAGATAGAGCTGGGGCAGAGTGGGGCTGCCCAGCTCCGCCACGAAGGTGACGGTGGAGCCGGGATCGAGGGTGATCAGGAACACGTCGGCGTCGGGGGCGGTCTGCCGTTCCGGCTTGAAGCCCTGGCTCGGGGTCAGCGAGACGATGCGCCGGTTGCCGAGATCGGGCCAGAACAGGCCGGAGCCGGACATGCGATAGTGCGGCGCGACGATGAGGCGGTCCACCTGCTCGTCGGTGTTATTGGTCAGCGCGAAGGCGATCCAGTCGCCGTGGCCGCGCCCGTCGGAGGTGGGCACCTCGATCCGCCGCACCACGCCTTCCGCGTCCGGCGCGGTGGAGATCTGGTAGCGGCCGTCCTCGGTGGTCTCGCGCTGCACGGCGGGCAGGAGGTCCACCACCTTGGCGTCGAGGCGCAGGGCGATGGCCTCCATGGCCTGCGCACCGCCGGCAGGCAGCGTCAGCGCCGGAACCAGCGCCAGCAGGAGCGCCACGAGAAACGCCATAGGCAGAGCGATGACGCGAGCGAGCAACGACCGCAATGTCAGGTCTCCGCACCCGGACTGCTGCCGGGCCGAGTTTCGGTTGAGGAGGGCAGCCTGCCGAAGGTGCGACGCAAAGCGCGGGACGGCAAGAGCTCAAGCTCATCCATGAGGAATGCATGAGCGCCGGGGATGGTCCGGCGCACCCAATTCCCTAGCCAAGGCGTGCGGCCGGAGCAAGGCGCATTGCGGCTTTATGATACCGCCGTACCTTTCGGGGCCGAAAAAGCAAATGCGCGCCCGTGGGGGCGCGCATCGCAAGCCGTGGTCCGGACGCTCAGAAGAAGCGGCGGGCGTTGTCCCGGTCGTCGGTGGAGAGCGGGGTGGGCTCGCGGGTGAGGCGGGCGGCCTCCTCGCGGCGCACATATTCGGAGAACGGGTCGAGGGCTTCCTCCACCGCTTCCTCGGCCCGCGCGGAGATCACCTCCAGCGGCGGCTGCGGCGCGGGGCGGGCGGCGGGGGGCGCGGGATGGAGGTCCTCGGCCGGTACGGCGCGCTCGGAATCGGTGGTGCGCGAGGCCTTGGCGTCGAGCCACGGCAGGGGATAGGGCGAGGCGATATAGGCGACGCCGTCTTCCTGCTCCCAGGCGATCATGTGGATGGCCTCTTCCGCCGGCATGCCGGGCAGCGAGAACATTTGCGGCAACTCGCGGGCGCCGCCGCTCCAGCCGATGGTGTGGGCGAGCTGGAACGCCTCGTCGAGGAAGGCGGTCACGGCGGCGAGCCGGTCCGCACGCAGCGCCTGGGCGAAATCCACATCGAGAAGCCGGCGGAGATAGGTCTCCACGCTGTCCCCGGCGGCCCACTGGGCGCCGGAGGCGAACTGGTAAACATAGACGCGCGGACTTGCCATCACGCAGCTCCGATAAACCATAACTGGGGGCCCCTCATACCAAAAGGGACCCGAAAACACAAAATCGTGCTGCCACTTAACCAGGCAAGGCTTAAATTTTAGTGATCCCGCGGTGCAGCGACGGGCGGGTTTCGGCCCGGTCCGGGGCAGCCGGGCCGCGGCTTGAGCGAAAGGTCGCCCGGATGCCGATCACCCCCCGATCCCACGGCCTGTGGGACGCCACCGCCCCGCCGGCGCCGGCCCTCGCCCCGCTGTCGGGCGCGGTTCGGGCCGACGTGGCGGTGGTGGGGGCGGGCTATGCAGGCCTCTCGGCCGCGCTCCGCCTCGCCGAGGCCGGGGCTCGGGTGGTGGTGCTGGAGGCGGCGGAGGTGGGCTTCGGCGGCGCCGGGCGCAACGTGGGCCTTGTCAATGCCGGCCTGTGGGTGATGCCGGACGCCATCCTCTCCGCCCTCGGTCCCGCGCGGGGCGAGGCGCTGATCGCCTTCCTTGGCGCGGCGCCGCAGGCGGTGTTCGATCTGGTGGCACGGCACGCCATCCCCTGCGAGGCGGCGCCGGTGGGCACGTTGCATTGCGCGGTGGGCACCGCCGGCCGCGCCGAGATCGAGGCCCGCGCCGCCCAGTGGCAGGCGCGCGGCGCGCCGGTGCGGCTGCTGGACGCCGGCGAAGCCCGGGCCATGGTGGGCGGGGGCGCCTTTTCCGGCGCGCTGCTCGACCTGCGGGCCGGTACCCTCCAGCCCCTCGCCTATGCGCGGGGATTGGCGCGGGCGGCCCTGGCCGCGGGCGCGCAGATCTTCATCTCCAGCCCGGTGACCGCGGCCGGGGAGACCGCCGCCGGCTGGCGGCTCGCCACGCCGGCGGGGCATGTCGAGGCCGATCATCTCATCGCCGCCACCGACGCCTACGGTACCGGGCCGTTCGCCCCGCTGCGGCGCGAGCAGGTGCACCTGCCCTATTTCAACCTCGCCACCGCGCCGTTGCCGGAGGAGGTGCGGGGCACCATCCTGCCCGGGCGGCAAGGGGCCTGGGACACGCAGCCCATCCTCACCTCGTTCCGGCTGGACGCGGCGGGCCGCCTCGTGTTCGGCAGCGTCGGCGCCCTCGACCGCGTCGGCGGGGCTATTCATCGTGCTTATGTCCGGCGGGCGCTGGCTCGGCTTTACCCGCAGCTCGGCCAGATGGCCTCCGAGGTGGCCTCCGAGGTGGCCTTCGAGGCGGGCTGGCACGGCATGATCGGCATGACCGCCGACGCCCTGCCACGCTTCCACCGGCTGGGGCGCACCGGCGTCGCCGTGGCCGGCTACAACGGACGCGGCATCGGGCCGGGAACCGTGTTCGGCGCGCTGCTGGCGGACCTCGTGCTCGGCCGCGTGCGTGAGGCCGACGTTCCGCTGCCGCCGAGCGCGGTGCAGCCGGCCCGCTGGCGTCCGGCGCGGGAAGCGGTCTACGCCGCCGGCTCCGGCCTCGCGCATCTCGTCGCCGCGCGGTTCTGAGGCGCCGGCCGCGCGCTCCTTCCGGTTCACAACCCCGTTTCTTCGCCGTCCGACAGGTCGGGAGACTGCGCCGCTGCTCGACTTTCTATTAATAACTCAGATTGATTTATCTATTGACTCGCCATGCGCTCTGCGCTCAGATGCCATGCGGATAACGCATCCGTCCGGCAAGCGGAAACCGCGCCGGCGCACGTGGGAGGACGTTCGATGCACATGTGGTCACGGCTGCTGATGGCCGCTTCCGTCGCCTGGGCCGGCTGGGCCGCGACTTCGCCCGCGCAGGCGGCCGAACGACCGATCGTCGGCATCGTCATCAAGACCTCCACCAACCCCTTCTTCGTGAAGATGAAGGAGGGCGCGGAAGCCGCCGCGGCGCGGCTGGGCATGGAGCTGCGTTCCTTCGCCGGCAAGATGGACGGCGACACCGACGCCCAGGTCACCGCCGTGGAAAGCCTGATCGCCGCCGGCGCCAAGGGCATCCTGATCACCCCTTCGGATTCCCGCGCCATCGTGCCGGTGCTGGAGCAGGCGCGGGCCAAGGGCATCCTGGTGATCGCCCTCGACACGCCGCTCGATCCCCCGAGCGCGGCCGACGCCACCTTCGCCACCGACAATGTCCTCGCCGGCAGGCTGGTGGGCGAGTGGGCGGCCAAGACGCTGGGTGCCAACGCCAGGTCGGCCAAGGTCGCCCTGCTCGACCTCAACGTGAACCAGATCTCCGTCGACGTGGCCCGCGATCAGGGCTTCCTCCAGGGCTTCGGCGTCAACGTGGCCGACCCCGCCGTCATCGGCGACGAGAAGGACAGCCGCATCGTCGGCCACGACGTCACCCTCGGCAACGAGGAGGGCGGGCGCAGGGCCATGGAGAACCTGCTCCAGCGCGATCCCTATGTGTCGGTGGTCTACGCCATCAACGAGCCCGCCGCCGCCGGCGCCTATGAGGCGCTGCGCTCCATCGGCCGCGACAAGGATGTGCTGGTGGTGGCCGTGGACGGCGGCTGCCCCGGCGTGCGCAACGTGAAGGACGGCGTCATCGCCGCCACGGCCATGCAATTCCCCCTCCTCATGGCCCAGATGGGCGTCGAGGCGGTGTTGAAATACGCCACCGACGGCACCAAGCCGAAGCCCACGGACGGGCAGGACTTCGTCAATACCGGCGTGGAGCTGGTGACCGACCGGCCGGTGCCGGGGCTGCCCTCCATCGACACCGGCGCCGCCCTGAAGAAGTGCTGGGGCTGACCGGCGCGGTCGCCGACACGCGTGCGCCGGCCGGAACGGCCGCGGAGGGATCTGCAATGACAGACACGAGTGGGGAGAAACGCGGGATGCAGGCGTTCGAGACCGTCCTGAGCCAGCAGGACACGCGGGTGGCGGAATTCGAGGTCCACGCCAGATCCCCGCTCCAGATGCTGCAGCATTTCCTGCATGGCAATCCGACGGCGGTGCCGGCCATCGTGCTGGCGCTCGGGGTCATCGTGTTCTCGGCGATCGTGGGGCCGCGCTTCTACTCGGCCTTCAACCTGTCGCTGATCCTCCAGCAGGTGACCATCATCTGCATCATCGGGGTGGCGCAGACGCTGATCGTGCTCACGGCCGGCATCGACCTGTCGGTGGGCGCGGTGATGGTGCTGTGCTCGGTGATCATGGGCAAGCTCGCCATCGCGGTGGGCCTGCCGGTGCCGGTGGCGTTCGCCGCCGGCCTTGCCACCGGCGCGGCCTGCGGCGCGTTCAACGGCCTGCTGGTGGTGCGGCTGAAGCTGCCGCCCTTCATCGTCACCCTGGGCACCTGGTCCATCTTCTTCTCGCTGAACCTGTGGTATTCCGGCGCCCAGACCATCCGCGCCCAGGACGTGGCGAAGGGTGCGCCGTTCCTGCAGTGGCTCGGCACGCCGGTGGACCTCTTGGGCGCGCGCCTCACCTACGGCACCTTCTTCATGCTGGGGCTGGTGGCCATCGTCTGGTACGTGCTCAACCGCACCGCCCTCGGCCGCCACATCTATGCGGTGGGCGACGACCCGGACGCGGCGCGCCTCGCCGGCATCCGCACCGACAAGGTGCTGTTCGCGGTCTATGTGGCGGCGGGCGTCATCTGCGCGCTCGGGGCCTGGGCGCTCATCGGCCGCATCGGCTCCATCAGCCCGCAGGCCGGGCAGACCGCCAACCTCGACAGCATCACCGCGGTGGTGATCGGCGGGGCCAGCCTGTTCGGCGGGCGCGGCTCCATCGTCGGCACGCTCATCGGCGCGCTCATCGTCGGCGTCTCGCGCTCCGGTCTCGCTTTGTCGGGGGTGGACGTGCTGTGGCAGGAATTCGCCGTGGGCAGCCTCATCATCGTCGCGGTCACCCTCGACCAGTGGATCCGGAAGGTGTCGGCATGAGCACCGCTGCTTTCAGCACGACTGCGGACAACGGCGCCGTGCGCCAGCCCCTCATCGAGGCGCGCGGCCTCGTCAAGCGCTACGGCCGGGTGACGGCCCTCGACCAGGCCGATTTCGACCTCTATCCGGGGGAGATCCTGGCGGTGATCGGCGACAACGGCGCCGGCAAGTCCTCCCTCATCCGCGCGCTCTCCGGCGCGCTGGTGCCGGACGAGGGGGAGATCCGCTTCGACGGGCAGAAGGTGCATTTCCGCTCGCCCCTCGACGCGCAGGCGGCGGGCATCGAGACCGTCTACCAGTCGCTGGCGCTGGCGCCGGGCCTGTCGATTGCCGACAACCTCTTCCTCGGCCGCGAGCTGCGCAAGCCGGGCATGCTCGGCTCGGTGTTCCGCATGCTCGACCGCAAGAAGATGCAGCGCATGGCCCGCGAGAAGCTCACCGAGCTGGGCCTGATGACGGTGCAGTCCATCAACCAGCCGGTGGAGACGCTGTCGGGCGGCCAGCGGCAGGGCATCGCGGTGGCCCGCGCCACCGCCTTCGGCTCGCGCGTGGTGATCCTGGACGAGCCCACCGCCGCGCTGGGCGTGAAGGAATCCCGCCGCGTGCTGGAGCTGATCCTCGACGTGCGCCGACGCGGCATCGCCGTGGTGCTCATCAGCCACAACATGCCGCACGTGTTCGAGATCGCCGACCGCATCCACATCCACCGGCTGGGCCGGCGGCTGACCGTGGTCAAACCCTCCGCCTGCACCATGTCGGATGCGGTGGCGCTCATGACCGGCGCCCGCGCGCCGCAGGAGCTGGCGGCCTGAGGCTGGGTCGGTCATGGCGGCGTTCCGCGCCGCCGGGACCTTCCCCCGCGGGGGTGGGCAGGTCAATGGCACAAGCGCGGAAACAAACGCCCGGATCACGGCCTGCGTTGCCGTGACCCGGGCGTTTTGTTTCTGAAGGTGGTGCGGAGCTTTGCCGAGGTCGGGGCGCTCCCTTCCGTCATGACCGGCCTTGAGCCGGCCTTTCGCGTCTCACCGCTTGAAATCCGCCCCGTCCCTCAGCTGGCCATGGCCAGCGAGAGGCTGGCTTCCACTTCCGCCGCCGTCGGCAGGTCCGGCCCGGCGCGCGAGCAGGTGATGGCGGCCGCCGCCGTGCCGTAGGCCACCAGCTCGCCCATGGCCTCGGCATCGAGCGCGGCGATGGCGTCGCCGGACAGCCGTCCGGTCCGGAACAGACGGGCGAGCAAAGCGGCGTGGAAGGTGTCGCCCGCCCCCACGGTGTCGCGCACGATGACGCTGCGGCCGGGCACGCTGACCTCGCCCGCCTGGGAGAAGGCGATGGCGCCCTTTTCCCCGCGGGTGATCACCACCAGCCTGGCGCCGCGGTCGAGGAACAGGCGCGCCGCGTCGGCAAGGCCCATGCGCCCGCCGAAGGCGATGTGGATGTCCTCGTCGCTGGCCTTCACGATGTCGGCGGCGCGGAAGAAGCGTTCCGTGGTCTCGGCCCAGCGGCTGAGGTCGCCCACCACTCCCGGCCGCAGGTTGGGATCGACGCTGATGACGCGCCGCCCGGCTTCCCGCTCGGCCAGGGCCGCATAGGTGGAGGCCACCGGCTCCACCGCCAGCGTGTAGGAGCCGAAGGTGAGGGCGCGCACCTCGTCCGGCAGGGCCGCCGGCAGGCAGGCCAGCGCGAGCATGCGGTCGGCCGCGCCCTCGCCATGGAAGGAATAGAGCGGCTGGCCGTCGGCCTGGGTGGCCACCACCGAGATGGTGGAGAGGCAGTCGGAGCGTACCACGAAGCGCGGGTCCACCCCCTCGCGGGCCAGCACGTCCACAAGGTGGGTGCCGAAGCGGTCGCGGGAGATGCCGCCGAAGAAGGCGGTCGGCGCGCCGAGCCGGGCCAGCCCCACCGCCACGTTGAAGGGCGATCCGCCGGCTACCGCCCGCGCGGGCATCTCGTTGCCCTCGGGCGCGCTCACCAAGAGGTCGATGAGGGCTTCGCCGCACACGAGGATCATGCCGCGTCCCCTTCCGGGCGGATCACGCCCTTGCGCAGGATGATGTTGCCGTAGAGCCGCCGCTCGCCGCTGGCGACGATGGCATAGGCCGCGCGCACCCGGTCGTAGAAGCTCTGGCCGGCGATGGGCACGAGGCTGAAGCCGGGCTCGCGGGCGGCGATGGCGGCCTCGAACTCCGAAAAGACGCTTTCCTTGCGCGCGCAGTCGCCGAAGGCGCAGGGGCGGAAGGCGGCCTGCGGCACATCGGCATCCAGCGGCATCACGGACAACACCGCATCCACCAGGCGCGGGGCGTCGTGCCCGTCCATGCGCACCAGGCGCCGGGCATGGGCCTGCGCCGGATAATTGGCGTCCACGATGGCGATCTCGTCGCCGTGGCCCATGGCGCGCAGGGTGGCCAGCAGATCGGGACCCAGCAGCGGGTCGATGCCTTTGAGCATGGTCAGTCCTTGAACAGAACGTCGAGGTCGCGGCCGAAGGTGTCGAGCAAAGGCAGGGCCGCGCCGCCGATGGCCCGCGCGTCGCGGCCCATGGTGCCGGCGACGATGCGGGTCTCGGTCAGGCCCTGCCGGTCGAGGCGGGCGAAGGCGGCGGCGGTGCGCTTCACCAATGTGTCCCGCACCGGCGCCGGGAAGGCGCCATCAATGACCATGGCCTCGAAATCCACCACCGCGAGACAGGATGCGATGGCCTGGGCGAGGCCCTCGGCGGATTCCGCGATCCAGGCCTCCACCGGCGCGGCGAACCGGGTCCAGTCGTCCGGCTGCTCCCACAGCTGGGAGCCCTCAATGCCGATGGCGCCGAGCTGGCGTTCCAGCCGGTAGAGGGAGGCCGAACGGATGAGCTGCTGGACTCCCGCCCCGCCGCCGGGGGTGCGGGCCACCACCGGCATGGAGCCGAAGGCGCCGGCATTGCCGCTGCGGCCGGGAAACAGGCTGCCATTGAGCACGATGCCGCCGCCGATGAAGGTGGCGATGTAGAAATAGGCGAAGTCGCGATAGGCAGAACCGCCGCCGAAGGTCAGCTCCGCGGCGCAGGCGGCGGTGGCGTCGTTCAGCACCCGCACCGGGCCCGGTGCGATGCGGGAGAGCTCGGCGCCGAGGTCGAAGGCGCGCCACGCGGCGAGGGCACCCTTGGGCGCTTCCAGCACCTCCTCCCAGTTCCACAGCTCGAACGGCATGGCGATGCCGGTGCCGCAGATGCGGGCCCGGGCCGGGGGCGGCAGGGTCGCCATCAGGTCGGGCAGGGTGCGGGCGGCGAAGGCGATGAGCTGGTCGGGCAGGGGATAGGGATAGGTCAGCCGCTCGCGCCGGCGCACGCCGGCGACGAAGTCCAGCAGCACCAGCTCGCAGGCGCGCCGGCCCACCACCATGCCGAGGCCATAGGCTCCGTCGGGATTGAGCGAATAAGGTACCGCCGGCTGGCCGATGCGCCCGCGCTGGCGTTCGCCGGCAAGCAGCAGGCCGTCGGCTTCCAGCCGGTTCATGACCACGGTGGTGGTCTGCAGCGACAGGCCGGTGAGCCGGGCGATGTCCACCTTGGTCAGGCGGCCGTGGCGGCGGATCAGGGACAGGATCAGCCGCTCGTTGTAAAGGCGCACACCGGTCTGGTTCGTGCCGCGCCCATGCGGCGCGGGAGGCGGTCCGGGATCGTCCGGTACGGGGCTGCGCTGCATGAAATCCGTGGACCCCCGGGCCGGGCATGGCTGCGCCGGGCCCGGCGACGCCGGGTCCGCGCATGATCATGGCGAATGATGAACCAGGGCAACCGCTTCGTCAATTAATAAATCGTATTGATTTATTAATGGCCAGCTTTCCCGCGCGCGCGATGCGCGCCTCATCGCCGCGAGGGGCGCTCGGAAGTGGCAGGCGATGTTCATGAACGGGCCGTGCAGCGTCGCGGTGTAGCGGAAGTGCGACGTCGGAAGTGCGAGGTGGGGCTGGTGACGGACTGGCCGTCCGTATAGAGAGCGCGGTAGCCGAAGCGGGGGCGCTCCAGGCAGCGGGCGAACGCAAGCACGGCACAGCAGGACGCGGCCAAACCGCCGCCCGCGCGCCGACGACCCCTGGCCGAACCAGGGCCGGGCGGCCGCGCCGGCGATGGCGTCGCCATCAGATCCCCAGGCATGTCGTTCCCCTCGATTCGTCCCTCGCAACTGCCCGGCGCCCGCCCTCCGCTGGGGGACGCCGTGTTCCTGTCACCAGCGGGGCGGGTAAGGGGCGTCACCGCAATGGGGACAGGGACGGGGTGCCGCGCCGATCGCCGCGCCCGACGGCGAGTAAAGGCCGTATGCCTGAGCGTATTGCGCCGCCGTTTTTCCGTCTGCGGACGTACAGTTTGAACCCAGGCCTCCTGTCACTGGCCCAAGGTCATGGGCCTTGCGCCGAAAGCCGCCCGTTCGCCGTCTCACGCCACGAGCGGCACCACGGCGGCGCCGAGCAGGGTCGCCGCCGCCCGGGGGGCGAGCCGCACCTGGAGGCCGCGCTGGCCGCCATTGATGAAGACGGCCTCATGGACCATCGCCTGCTCCTCGATGGCGGCCGGAACCTTCTTCATCTGCCCGAACGGGCTTATGCCGCCCACCTTGTAGCCGCTCATGCGCTCGGCATCGGCCGGCTTCATCATCTGGGCGGACTTGCCGCCGAACGCCGCCGCGAGCTTCTTCATGGAGACCTCGCGGTCGGACGGCACGATCACGCACACGGCCTTGCCGTCCACCTGCGCCATCAGCGTCTTCAGCACGCGCTCCGGCGCCTCGCCCAGCGCCTCGGCGGCCTGGATGCCGATGCGGTCGGCATCGGGATCGTAGTCATAGCTGTGGACGGTGAAGGCGATCTTCGCCGCTTCAAGGGCCCTGGTCGCCCGCGTCACCCGCGACATGTCGAAGTCCTTTCCTGGTTGCGCGAACGCCCGCAGGCCGCCTGAAACGTCGCCCCGCTGCGGGAAGCCGTAGCCCGATTCGCGGCGCCGTGGCTGCCCGCCTCGGCCGGTTGCGAGCCGCCCCGCCCGTTGCCGCTGCCGTGGGGCATTGTCGGCGATTGGCCGCGCCGCCCTCAGCGGCTACGGTGACGGACGATCGCCGACACGTCGCACGCCCGCTGCCTGAGGAAGACCAGCATGACGCATTTTTCGACCAGGGCCGTTCTCGCCGCCGCTGCCGTTTCCCTGGTCTCCGTGGTGACCGCGTCGCCGGGGACGGCCATGGCGGACCCGGTGAAGGTCGGCTTCGTCTCCACCCTGTCGGGGCCGTCCGCGGCGCTGGGCGTGCACATGCGCGACGGTTTCATGCTCGCGCTCAAGGAAATGGGCGGCAAGCTGGGCGGCCAGCCCACCGAGGTGATCGTGGTCGATGACGAGCTGAAGCCCGACGTGGCCGTGACCAAGGTCAAGGCGCTCATCGAGCGGGACAAGGTGGATCTCATCGCCGGCGTGGTGTTCTCCAACGTGATGATGGCCATCTCCAGGCCGGTGCTGGAGAACGAGACCTTCATCGTCTCCGGCAATTCCGGGCCCTCGCCGCTGGCCGGTAAGGCCTGCTCGCCGTTCTTCTTCGCGGCCTCCTACCAGAACGACCAGAACCACGAGGTCATGGGCAAGTATGCCCAGGACAAGGGCTACAGGCGCGTGGTGCTGATGACGCCCAACTACCAGGCCGGCAAGGACGCCATGGCCGGCTTCAAGCGCCACTTCAAGGGCGAGGTGGTGGAGGAGATCTTCACCCCGCTCGGCCAGCTGGATTTCTCCGCCGAGCTGGCGAAGATCTCGGCCGCCAATCCCGATGCCGTGTTCACCTTCATGCCCGGCGGCATGGGCGTGAACCTCGTCAAGCAATATGCCCAGGCCGGCCTCTCCGGGAAGATCCCCTTCCTCTCCGCCTTCACCGTGGACGAGACCACCCTGCCGGCGACGCAGGATGCCGCCCTCGGCCTCATGTCGGGCGCGCAGTGGGCGCCGAGCATCGACACGCCGCAGAACAAGGCTTTCGTGGCGGCCTTCGAGAAGGAATACGGCGTGGTGCCCTCGCTCTATGCGGCGCAGGGCTATGACGCCGCCAGTCTCATCGACGGCGCGCTCAAGGCGACCGGCGGCAAGACCGCGGACAAGGCGGCGTTCGGCAAGGCGCTCGCCGCCGCCCCGTTCACCTCGGTGCGCGGCGGCTTCACCTTCAACACCAACGGCTTCCCCATCCAGGACTTCTATGTGGTCAAGGCGGTGAAGCGCCCCGACGGCAAGTATGCCACCCAGGTGGAGGCCAAGGTGTTCGAGAAGGCGCAGGACGCCTATGTGGAGAACTGCCCGCTGAAGTGACGCCCGCAGCCCCGCGCCGCCTTGGCCGCGAGCCCGGGCGGCGCCGGTTCCGTCCTCGTCTCAAGTCTGGCCCCATGACCACCGCCCTCATCGTGTCGCAGGTCCTCAACGGGCTCCAGCTCGGCGTGATCCTGTTCTTGGTCGCCGCCGGGCTCACCCTCGTGTTCGGGGTGATGGACTTCATCAACCTTGCCCACGGCGTCCAGTACATGCTGGGCGCCTATCTGGTGGCGGTGTCGGTGGCCTTCACCGGGCATTTCGGCCTCGGCCTCGTGCTCGGCCTGCTGGCGGCCCTGGCGCTGGGCTTCGTGATGGAGATCCTCGTCTTCCGCCACCTCACGCGGCGCGATCACCTCGAGCAGGTGCTCGGCACCTTCGGGGTGATCCTGATCGTCACCGAGGCGGTGCGGATGATCTTCGGCTCGGCGCCGATCGCCTTCCCGGTGCCGGCCACCCTTGCCGGCTCGGTCACGCTGTTTCCCGGCCTCAACTATCCGGTCTGGCGCCTCGTCATCCTCGGCGTCGGGATCGCGGTGGCGGGGCTGCTCTGGTTCCTCGTGAACCGCACGCGGATCGGCATGCTGGTGCGGGCCGGATCGACCCACCGCGAGACGGTGTCCGCCCTCGGCGTGGACATCGACCGGCTGTTCCTCTTCGTCTTCGCCTTCGGCGCCATGCTGGCGGGCCTCGCCGGCGCCATGGCCGGGCCGCTGGTCTCGGTGGAGCCGACCATGGGCGACCGCATCCTCATCATCGCCTTCGTGGTGATCGTGGTGGGCGGCGCCGGTTCCATCAAGGGCGCCTTCGTGGCCGCCCTGCTCATCGGCATGGTGGACACGCTCGGTCGCGCCTTCGTTCCGGACCTCCTGAAATCGCTCGTCGGCCGGTCCGCCGCGGCCACCGCCGGCCCGGCCTTGTCGTCCATGCTGATCTACCTGCTCATGGCCGCCATCCTCAGCGTGCGCCCCTCGGGCCTGTTCGGCGGGAGGACGGCGTGAGCCCTCTCGCCCCCGCGCCCGCCGTGCCGCGCCCGCGCGCCGGGATCGGGCAGACGGCGGCCCTGATGGCCCTGCTGGCGGCGGCGCTGGCCCTCGCTTACGGGCTGGGCAGTTCCTACGGTGCCGGGCTGGTGACGCGCACCGCCATCCTGGCGCTGGCGGCGGTCTCGCTCTCCTTCCTGATCGGGCAGGCCGGGCTCGTGAGCTTCGGCCATGCGGCGCCGCTGGGCATCGGCGCCTATGCAGTGCTGATCGCCGGCGAATACGACATGACGAACATCCTCGCGGTGCTGCCCCTCGCCTTTGGGGCCGCCGCCCTGTTCGCGCTCGCCACCGGCGCCATCGCGCTGCGCACCCGCGGCGTCTATTTCATCATGATCACGCTGGCCTTCGCGCAGATGGTGTTCTACGTGGCCGCCAGCCTGTCGGCCTTCGGCGGCGACGACGGCATGGCGATCGCCGCGCGCTCGACCTTCTTCGGCGCCCGCATCCTGAAACCGGATCTCCATCTGGCGCTGCTCGCCATCGCCCTGCTGGCGGCGGCGGCGCTGGGCCTCGAGCACCTTGCGGCGTCGCGCTACGGGCTCATGCTGCGGGCCGGCCGCGAGAACGAGACCAAGCTGGAGGCGCTGGGCCTCGACCCCTACCGCCATCGCCTGATCGCCATAAGCGTGGCGGGAGGCATTGCGGGTGTCGCCGGCGCGCTGCTCGCCAATCAGGTGGAATATGTCTCGCCCTCCACCATGAACTGGCACCTCTCGGGCGAGCTCATCGTCATGGTGGTGCTGGGCGGCTCGCGCCGGCTCGGCGGGGCGGTGATCGGCGCCATGGTGGTGGTCCTGCTGGACGAGGCGCTGGGCCGCTTCACCGAGCACTGGAAGCTCGGCCTCGGCCTCGTCATCCTCGGCGCGGTGCTGTTCCGCGGCGCCGAGGTGCGGGCGCTGCTCGGAAAGTTCTCCCATGGCTGAACCGGTCCTGGCCCTCGACCGTCTCAACAAGTCGTTCGGCGCGCTCCATGTGACGCGGGATGTCTGCCTCGATATCCGCCCCGGCGAGGTCCACGCGCTGATCGGCCCCAACGGCGCGGGCAAGACGACGCTGGTCTCGCAGATCGCCGGGTCCCTGAAGCCGGATTCCGGCCGCATCCGCTTCGCCGGAGAGGACGTGACCCGGCTCGGCGTCGCGCCCCGCGCCCGGCGCGGCCTGGCCCGCGTGTTCCAGATCTCCAACGTGGTGGGCGCCTTCACGGCGCTCGAGAACGTGGCCGTGGCGGTCCTTGCGGCCTCCGGCGGCGCGTTCGGCATGGGCCGGCCGGCGCTGGCGGATCCCGCGCTCCGGGCGAAGGCGCAAGACGTGCTCGACAGTGTCGGCCTCGCCGGGCGCATGGCGGTGCGGGCGGTCGAATTCTCCCATGGGGAGCGCCGCGCGCTGGAGCTCGCCATGAGCCTCGTGCAGGACCCCGAGCTCCTGCTCCTCGACGAGCCCATGGCCGGGACCGGGCGCGCCGAGGGCGAAAAGCTGACGCGGCTCCTGCTGTCGCTGAAGGGCCGCATCCCCATGCTGCTGATCGAGCATGACATGACCGCCGTGTTCACCCTCGCCGACCGGGTCTCGGTCCTGATCGGCGGCGCCGTCGCCGCCACGGGGGAGCCGGCCGTGATCCGCAGCGATCCCGTGGTGCGCAAGGCCTATATCGGCGAGGACGAGGCGGTCTGATGGCGGTTCCGCTGCTTTCCCTCGAAGGGCTCGATGCCGGCTATGGCGGCGCGCAGGTGCTGTTCTCCATGGCCTTCGAGGTGATGCCGGGCGAGGTCGTCACCCTGATGGGCCGCAACGGCATGGGCAAGACCACCACCATCCGCGCCCTGTTCGGCCTGCTGCGGCCCATGGCGGGGCGGGTGCGCGTGAAGGGGCAGGACCTGACGGCGGCCCCGCCCCACCGGATCGCGCAGGCCGGGCTCGGCTATGTGCCGGAGGGCCGGCAGATTTTCCCGCGCCTCACCGTGGAGGAGAATCTGGTCGCCACCGCGCGGGCGGCCGCGGCGCCGCGCGGCGACTGGACGCTGGAGCGCGTCTACGCCACCTTCCCGCGCCTGAGGGAGCGGCGGGCCAACCTCGGCGCGCAGCTCTCGGGCGGCGAGCAGCAGATGCTGGCCATCGGCCGCGCGCTCATGACCAATCCGGAGCTGCTCGTCCTCGACGAGGCCACCGAGGGTCTCGCCCCGGTGCTCCGCGCGGAGATCTGGGCGGCCATGGCGGGGCTCAGGGCGACGGGGCTCGCCATCCTGGTGGTGGACAAGAACCTGGAGGCGCTCCTGCGCCTCGCTGACCGCCATGTGGTCATCGCCGGCGGGCGCGTCGCCTGGAGCGGCACCACGGCCGAGCTGACGGCCGACCGGACCCGCGCGACGCGCCATCTGGAGGTCTGAGGCTAGAGCGCGATCCGATCAGATTGAATCAATCTGATCGGTGAATCGCCCCCTAAACTCAAGAAAGAGAGCACGCGCCGATCAGCTTGCGATGCAAGCAGATCGGCGCGTGCTCTGGGGGCGATGGGGCCGCGCTCTCACCCGTTGCGGCGGGCGCCCCGCAGGGTGGGCAGGCCGATGCCGGCGGCGTCGAAGCCGCCATCCACCGCCAGCTCCTGGCCGGTGATGTAGCTGGCGCGGTCGCTGCACAGGAAGAACACGGCTTCCGCCAGCTCCTCTTCCAGCCCGTAGCGGTTGAGCGGGATGGTGTCGTGATAGTCGGCGCGGATGGCGGGGGAGTGCACTTCCTTGGCCATGGCGGTGTCCACCGGGCCGGGCGCCACCGCATTGACGCGGATGCCGAGCCCGGCCAGCTCCACCGCCAGCTGCTTGGTGAGATGCGCGAGGGCGGCCTTGCTGGTGCCGTAGGCGGCCCGCAGCGTGGAGGCCCGCAGGCCCGAGATGGAGGTGATGTTCACCACGGCGCCGCCGCCCTGCTCGCGCATCGCCGGCGCGGCCGCCTTGGTGCACAGGAAGGGGCCGCTAAGGTTCACGTCGAGCACACGGCTCCATTCCGCGTCGCTGGTCTCCAGGAGCGGCTTGAACACGGCGATGCCCGCATTGTTGACGAGGGCGTCGAGCCGCCCGAACCGGGCGATCACGGCGGCCATGGCGTCGGCGACGCCTGCCGCATCGGACACGTCGCAGGTCAAGGCGAGGGTGCGGTCGGCCGCGTCCATGCGCGCGACGGCGTCCTCGAGCAGCGCGCCCTGGATGTCGAGCAGCGCCACCCGCCAGCCTTCGGAGAGGAATTTCCGCGCCACGGCGAGCCCGATGCCGCGTGCGGCACCGGTGACGAGGGCGACCTTTTGATCGGAGGAGGACATGAGGCGTTTCCCGGATTTCGATCCCTCTTATCGCGGGATGCGGGGAAACGAAATGCCTTTGTGAAACGCGGGCTTGCGCCTCTTTCGCAGGTCTCACCATGCGGACCGGCGCAGCCATCGCCGGGCGGTCCCGGCACCCAGGGGGAGAGGTGCCGGGACAGGGCGCGCGAGGGGGAGCCGGAGGCCTGGCCCTCCTCGCGCGCCGGATGCTCGGCGGGATGTCAGCCGTTGCCGAGGCCGCGGTCGCCCTGCTCCAGGAACAGGCGGTCCTGCTCGCTGAGGGACTGGTGGTCCTTCTGGGTGGTGAAGGCGTTGAACGGCTGGGAGGCCTTGCCGGCGTCGTGGGTGGCCGGCGCATAGGCACGCGGCGTCTCCCGCGTGTTGGTCCGGGAGCCTTCCTGGGCCATGGCGGCGGTGGACACGAGGGCGAGGGCCGAAACGGTGGCGATAAGCAGATGACGCATGGATCGATTCCTTGAAGTTGGATCGCAATCAGTCGAAGCACTCTCGTGCTGTCCGATGGTCCGCAGGCTAGGCGGCGCCTGTCGCAGAACTGTCTCCGCGAACCGGCCCGATCGTCGTCAAATGTCGCGTCGCAGCAGCTCGTCACAGCCCGGTACACTTGAGCGCCGCCGGCCCGGCCCGCCGGGGTCCCGAACAGCCCGCGGGCCGCCCGCAGGCGGCGGCGGCCGGCAGGCGCGAACGGCGCGCCGGCCAAGGCGCAGAGGCCTCCCGCCGGCACGGGATGGTCGCCAAAGATCGCAAATCCGTGAGTGGTTACAGTCTGATACATTTTTGAGGTGGGCAACGCCTGCGGTCCGCCTATGGTCCTTGCAGGAGCAAGAGTATGGACAGCGCACCCCACATCGCGATCGTCGACGACCACCGCGACATCCGCGATCTCGTCGGCAAGTACCTGACCCAGCACGGCTATCGCACCAGCCTTGCGGACAGCGCTGCGGCGCTGCGGCGCCAGCTGGAGCGCGGGGCCGCGCCCGATCTCGTGGTGCTCGACGTGATGATGCCCGGCGAGGATGGCCTTGCCCTGTGCCGCTTCCTGCGCAGCACCACCGACCTGCCGGTGATCCTGCTCACCGCCATGGCGGAGGAGACCGACCGCATCGTGGGCCTCGAGATCGGCGCCGACGATTATGTCACTAAGCCCTTCAGCCCGCGCGAGCTGCTGGCGCGCATCAAGGCGGTGCTGCGCCGCGTCCACAGCCTGCCGCCGCAGAAGGGGCACATCGCCGCCAAGACCGTGCGCTTCGACCGCTGGAAGCTGGACGTGGGCCGCCGCGAACTGATGGGGGAGGACGATGTCGCCGTGCCGCTCAGCACCGCCGAGTTCCGCCTGCTGTGCGCCTTCCTCGACCATCCCGGCATCGTGCTGAGCCGCGACCAGCTGCTCGATCTCACGGCGGGGCGCAGCGCCGATCCGTTCGACCGGGCCATCGACAACCAGGTCAGCCGCCTGCGCAAGAAGATCGAGGCCGATCCCAAGACGCCGGCCCTCATCAAGACCCACTGGGGCGGCGGCTACAGCCTGTCAGCGGAGGTGGAGCGCTCATGATCCGCCTGTTCAAGCGCAGCCTCGCCGCGCGTTTCATCTGCTTCACCCTGGTCATCCTCGCCCTGTCGCAGGTGGTGGCGTTCTCGATCTCCTGGGACCAGCACGGCCAGTCCATGCGCAAGGTGGTCAAGGGCGAGATGCTGAGCCGCTGCGCCGCGCTGGTGCGGGTGCTGGAGGCGACGCCGCCATCGCTGCAGGGCGACATCCTGCGCGCCAGCGCCACCACGGCCACGCGCTACTGGATCTCGCCGGCCTCCCCGAAGCCGCCCGCGGAATGGCGCGACACCGCCTGGACGGAGCTGCGCCGGCCGTTGCCGCGCGTCCACTTCCCCGGCCATGGCGGGGCGGGCGAGGAGGCCTCGCAGGCGTCCCAGTTGCCGAAGGAGCCCCGTGCCGGCGGCTCGCCGGACTGGATGCCGCTCTCGGCCGAGGTCTGGCCGCTGCCCAACCCGGCCCGGTTCATCTACGTGGACGATGCCAGCGGCATGGGCATCGCCACGCAGCTGTCCGACGGCTCATGGCTCAATGCGGTATTCGTGAAGCCCGGCCCCGAGGGCTTCTGGACCACCCGTTCCGTGACCTTCCTCGCCCTTGCCGGCGTGTTCTTCTGCGTGCTCGCGGTGGTGGCCGCGCAGGGCATCACCCGGCCATTGCGGCGCCTCGCCCATGCGGCGGAGGCGCTCGGCCGGGGCGAAAAGATCGACCCCCTGCCCGAGAGCGGCCCGGACGACGTGACCGCCATCGCCTTCAACCGCATGCAGGAACGCCTGACCCGGTTCGTGGACGACCGCACCCGGATGCTCGCGGCCATCAGCCATGATCTGCGCACGCCGCTCACCTCCCTGCGCCTGCGCGCCGAGTTCGTTGCCGACGACGACCTGCGCGACAAGATGCTCGGCACCATCGCCGAAATCCAGGGCATGACCGAAGCCACTCTCGCCTTCGTGCGCGCCGACGCCACCGCCGAGGCCACCCGCACGGTGGAGCTGTCGGCGCTGGTGGAAAGCCTGTGCGACGACCTGGCCGAGATCGGCTGGGACGTGACGTTCCTGGACTCGCCCAAGGTCGGCTGCCGCTGCCGGCCGGATGCGGTGCGCCGTGCCTGCCGCAACCTGGTGGAGAATGCCGTGCGCTATGGCGAGCGGGCGCGGGTGCGCGTGGAGCGCAGCGGCGACGCGGCCCTGATCGTGGTGGAGGATGACGGGCCCGGCGTCGCCGAGGAATTGCGGGAGCAGGTGTTCGCGCCCTTCGTCCGCCTCGAGCATTCCCGTTGCCGGGAAACCGGAGGCCATGGCCTGGGCCTTGCCATCGTTCGCACGGTGGCGCGCCGCCACGGCGGCGACGTGACCCTCGCGGGCGGGACGAGCGGCCTCCGGGCCGTCTTCAGCCTGCCCCTCGCCGGCAGCGGCCCCCCAGGCGAGGCGGAGCCGCCGGCCCGGAGGAAGGCGCTGGCGCACGGACTTCCGGCAGCCACCTGAGCCCAAGCGGGGCAGGGTTCCCGGCGGTTCTTGTGCGTCTTCACGGGCTTGCGCCGGGGTGC
>NZ_JAIVFN010000043.1 GCF_030015065.1 Xanthobacter autotrophicus
GCAGGGGGTCAAGGGGGCGCGGTGCCGCCTCCACCCCTTCTCCCCCTACCCGAAGCGCCCGGTGACGTAATCCTGGGTCCGCTTGTCCCTGGGCCGGGTGAAGATGTCGTCGGTGGGGCCGAACTCCACCAGCTCGCCCAGATACATGAAGCCGGTGAAATCGGAGACGCGCGCCGCCTGCTGCAGATTGTGCGTGACGATGGCGATGGTGTAGCGCGCCTTGAGTTCCTCGATCGTCTCCTCGATCTTCGCCGTGGTGATGGGATCCAGCGCCGAGCAGGGCTCGTCGAAGAGGATCACCTCCGGGTGGGGGGCGATGGTGCGGGCGATGCACAGGCGCTGCTGCTGGCCGCCCGAAAGGCTGAGACCGCTCTGGGGGAGAATATCCTTCACCTCCTCCCACAATGCGGCCTGGCGCAGGGCATCCTCCACCCGTGCGTCGAGCTCGGCGGGGGCCAGCTCCTCGTTGAGCCTGAGGCCGATGGCCACATTGTCGTAGATCGACATGGGGAACGGCGTCGGCTTCTGGAACACCATGCCGATGCGGGCCCTCAGCGCCACCGGATCCTCCGAGCGGGCGAGGATGTTGGCCCCGTCGAGCAGCACCTCGCCTTCCGCGTGCTGGTCCGGATAGAGGTCGTACATGCGGTTGAACACGCGCAGCAGCGTGGACTTGCCGCATCCGGACGGGCCGATGAGGGCCGTGACCCGGTGTTCGCGGAGCGGCAGGCTGACATCTTTCAGCGCGACGGTCTCTCCGTAGCGAAAGGTGACGTGGCGCGCCTCCAGCTTGGCCCGCGGCGTGGCGGATGAACTGCGTGGTGCCGGAGGGCGGGGCGCGGCGAGACCCGGCTTCGGAGTGCCCGAGCCGGATGGGCTTGCGGGCTCATGGCCCATCGGCGTTTCGATCGGCGGCGTATGGACCGACATGTCGCTGCATCCCCATGGGAGCCTACACACGCATACCATAGGAGCATCGAACCCGGGTGTCGTTGCGCCAAGTCACATGCGGGAGCGGCAAGTGACCGAGATCGCCTCTGCCCGCCTCAATTCTGTCCCTGGCTCTGGGCCTGCGCCAGCTTCTGCGGCGCCCGCCCGTCGAGGGCGCTCACCTGCTCCTCGATGTCGAGGCCGGTGCTGCGCAGCGGCGCGACACCCATGGCGTCCAGCGCCACGGCAAGCCGCACATAGTGCTCCGTGCCGCAGAGGTTGCGGCCGGCATCGAAGGCGATCCAGCCGATCTTGGGGGCATAGGCTTCCGCCCAATGGCGTGCCTTGCCGTCGCCTTCCTCCTCGCCCTCGGGGGCGAGATAGCCGGAGATGTGCCGCGCCGGCAGTCCAAGATGCCGCGCCGCCGAGGTGAACAGGTGGGCGATGCCGCCGGAGCAGGCTTTCTCCGCCTTCAGCGCCGCGTCCGCGCTCAGCGGGCCGCCCAGCGCCGGGCCGTCCTCCTCCTCCACCTTGCCGTGCAGGGCCACCATGAGGGCATGCAGCCGGCCGAGGGGATCATCCGGCGGCAGCTCCACGCCTTCGGCGAAGGCGATGACCGCGGGCGTCGCCTCGGTGAGGTCGGTCTGGCGCAGGAACAGGGACGGGGGGAAACGCTCCACCGTGCCGCGAATGACGCCGGTGGTATCCAGCGTCTCCACCTCGCCTTCGGCGATCACGCAGAGCCGGTCCGTCGGCCCGTCCACCGAGAAGGTGTGGCAGACATTGCCGAAGGCATCCTCCTGCGCCGAGAGGCGGCAGTCGGAATTGAGGTCCAGCGTCCATCGCAGGATGAACTGCCCCTCATGGGCGCGTGGCGTGAGGCGGACGGTGACCGCGATGTTGCGGCTGCCGGGCTCGAAATGCTGGGTGATCTCGTGGCGGATGCGGATACGCATGTGCGGTCCTCGGCGCAGACGGGCCTTCGCGTGACGCTTCCTGGAAGGGCCGCCGGGCGGCGCCCTTCCAGGTGTGCCGCGGGCCGCACGGGGCGGCCCCGGCCGCGTCAGGTCAGATACTGCTCGGTGATCTCGGCGCCGAGCTTGTTGTTGTCCGAGATGAACTCGGAAATGAACTCGTGCAAGCCGGTCTGGAAGATATCCTCGATGGTGCGGTTGGTCAGCCGCGCCTGCATGGAGCGGGCGAGGCGCTGGGACGGACCCTGCCGCCCATAGACGCCGGCGATGTCGTCGAGATTGCGCGCCAGCTGCTCGTAGCAGGCGGCGAGCGAGCGCGGCATCTGCCGGTTGAGGATGAGGAGATCGGCCACCAGCCAGGGTTTCACGCTGTCGCGGTAGACCCAGTGAAACGCGGTGAGCGCGGAGACTGAGCGCAGGATGGAGGCCCACTGGAAGTAGTCGAGCGGGCCGCCGACCCGTTCCTTCTCCGGCAGCAGCACGTGATATTTCACGTCGAGGATGCGGGCGGTGTTGTCGGCGCGCTCCAGCTGGGCGCCGGACCGCGCGAACCAGTAGGCGTCATTGCGCAGCATGGTGCGGAAGGTGGCGCCGTCGAAGCGCAGCGACGTCTCCTTCACGAAGGCGAGGAAGCGCGCGAGTTCGTCCCGCGTCAGCGCGCGGTTGGGGAAGTTCTGGAGCTCGATCCAGGCGGAATTGATCACGTCCCACATTTCCGAGGTCAGCGCGGTGCGCACCGAGCGCGCATTGGTCCGCGCCACCTCGAAGCAGTTGCGGATGGAAGAGGAGTTTTCCGTCTCGAAGGCGAGGAAGGAGACCACGTCCTCCTCCTTGGCTTCCTCCAGCGGGCCGTAGCGGGCGACGAACTCCTCTTCGCAGCCGGCGGTGAGCACCGCCGACGCCCATTCGTTGGTGGAGCCGCCATAGGTGACGGGCGTGTAGGAGAGGCGCTGGGAGACGTCGAGGATGCGCGCGAGGCAATCGGCGCGTTCCACGTAGCGGGTCAGCCAGTAGAGGTTGTCGGCGGTGCGCGAAAGCATGGGGAGCCCGTTGGGAAGGAGACAAATCGAGGCGCGGGAACCCGCGCTCAGGCGTCCGGAAGGCGAAGGCCGCGGCGTGCCGCGGCCCTGAGTGCTCAGGCGTCCAACACCCAGGTGTCCTTGGTGCCGCCGCCCTGGCTGGAATTCACCACCAGCGAACCCTCCTTCATGGCGACGCGGGTGAGGCCGCCGGGCACGATGCGCACCTTGTCCGAGCCGGAAAGAATGAAGGGCCGCAGGTCCACGTGGCGAGGCGCGACGCCCTTCTCCACCATGGTCGGGCAGGTGGAGAGAGCAAGGGTGGGCTGGGCGATGAAGTTGGCCGGATCCGCCACCAGCTTGGCGCGGAACTTCTCGATCTGCGCCTTGTCGGAGGCCGGGCCCACCAGCATGCCGTAGCCGCCGGAGCCGTGCACTTCCTTCACCACCAGTTCGGGCAGGTGGTCCAGCACGTATTTGAGGTGGTCCGGCTCGCGGCAGCGCCAGGTCGGCACGTTGGGGAGCAGGGGCTCCTCGCCGAGATAGAAGCGGATGATGTCCGGCATGTAGGAATAGACCGCCTTGTCGTCGGCGACACCGGTTCCCACCGCGTTGGTGAGGGTGACGTTGCCGGCCTGGTAGGCGCTCATGAGGCCGGGCACGCCGAGCACGCTGTCGCGGCGGAACACCAGGGGATCGAGGAAGTCGTCGTCGAGGCGGCGATAGATCACGTCCACCCGCTTCGGCCCCTCGGTGGTGCGCATGTACACCACGGCATCCTTCACGAACAGGTCGCGGCCCTCCACGAGGTCCACGCCCAGCTTGTCGGCGAGGAAGGAGTGCTCGTAATAGGCCGAATTGTAGATGCCGGGGGTGAGGATGGCGACGTTCGGCTCGTGCCCGCCGCGGGGCGACAGCGAGCGCAGCGTGGCGAGCAGGTCGTCGCCATATTTGTCGACCGGCGCCACCTTGTGCATGGAGAACAGCTCCGGGAACAGGCGGAGCATGATCTCGCGGTTCTCCAGCATGTAGGAGACGCCGGAGGGGGTGCGGGCATTGTCCTCGAGCACGTAGAAGGTGTCGGGGTCGGTGCGCACGATGTCGATGCCGGCGATGTGCACGTAGATGTCGTGCGGCACGCGCTGGCCGTTCATCTCCGGCCGGAAGGCGGGGTTCTGGTAGACGAGGTTCTCCGGCACCACGCCGGCCTTGAGGATCTCGCGCTTGGTGTAGATGTCGCGGATGTAGAGGTTGAGCGCCTTCACCCGCTGCTCGAGCCCGCGCGACAGCCGGCCCCATTCATCCTTGGTGAGGATGCGCGGGACGATGTCGAACGGAATGAGGCGCTCCTGGGCGTTCTGCTCGCCATAGACGGCGAAGGTGATGCCGATTCGGCGGAAGATGAACTCCGCCTCCTTGCGGCGGTGGTCCAGCACGTCCTGTGGCACGCTGGACAGCCAGCGCTGCAGGGTCTCGTAGGCCGGCCGGACGGAGCCGTCGGTACTGGACATTTCATCAAACGCATGCGGCATTGGGACCGTCACTCCGCGCCCTGGAAGCTGACTTCGAGCGTACAAACATCGTGCCAAAGAAGTGCTAAAGGGGGAAGGCTCGCAAAGAGCGACGCTTACGCTTTTTGGTTGGTGATTTATTGGGCAGAAACGCCGGCGCTGCTGCCGGCATCGGCAGAGGTTTTCGACATGGGCGAGGCAGACGGCGCGCAATCGGTCACGGCGGCGCTGGTGGTCATCGGCGATGAGGTCCTTTCAGGCCGGACCAAGGACAAGAATATCGGGCACATCGCCGAGCGGCTCACGGATGTGGGCATCGACCTGCGCGAAGTGCGCATCGTGGCGGACGTGGAGGAGGACATCGTCGCGGCGATCAACGCCCTGCGCGCGCGCTTCACCTATGTCTTTACCACCGGGGGCATCGGGCCCACCCATGACGACATCACCGCCGATTCGGTGGCCAGGGCCTTCGGCGTCGCCATCGACGTGGATCCTCGCGCCCGCGCCATGCTGCTGGAATACATCGCCGAGAAGGACCTCAACGAGGCGCGCCTGCGCATGGCGCGCATTCCCGCCGGAGCCAGCCTGGTGGTGAACGAGGTGTCCAAGGCGCCGGGATTCCGCATCGGCAATGTCATCGTCATGGCCGGCGTGCCCCGCATCATGCAGGCCATGCTCGAGGCCGTGCTGCCGGAGCTGGAAAAGGGCCGCCCCATGCTCTCGCGCACCATTCTGGCGGAGGCCAAGGAAGGCGATATCGCCGGCCCCCTGCGCGCCATCGCGGAGCGGTTCCCGGCGGCGGTGATCGGCTCCTATCCCTTCCGCGACGAGACGGACGGGCGCTTCAAGACCAACCTGGTGGTCCGCGCCCGTGAAGCCGATGTCCTCGCCGCGGCGGGAGATGCGGTTGCCGAGATGGTGGCAGGCGTGGCGCGGGCCTGATCCTGCGGCCCGGTAGGGGCGGGCCGGCGAGAGCGGCGGGTCGGACATCCCCCCGCCGGGTCTCGGAAGGCCTGAGGCGTGGCCGGAACCCGCGTCCGGCAGGGGGTGGGTTCCGGCCACGCCTTGCGGGGATGCCCTGCGGGGCCGCCTGGCCACGCCAGATCCGATGGCCGGAATCGAAAGAGCCGGGGCTTGACCCCGGCTCTTTTGCGTCTGGACGAGCCGCTCAGTAGGCGTCGTTGCGGAAAACCTCGATGAAGGTCTTCAGGATGATCTTGATGTCGAGCCAGATGGACCAGTTGTTGATGTACCAGAGGTCCATCTCGATCCGCCGCTCCATGAGCGAGATCTCGGAGGTCTCGCCGCGCAGGCCGTTGGCCTGGGCCCAGCCGGTGATGCCGGGCTTCACGTGGTGGCGGAAGGCGTAGCCGGCGATCAGCTTCGAGTATTCGTCGTCATGGGCCATGGCATGGGGGCGCGGCCCGACCACAGACATGTGGCCGAACAGCACGTTCAGCACCTGCGGCAGTTCGTCGAGGCTGGTGGCGCGCAGGAAGCGGCCGACCCGGGTCACGCGCCGGTCGTTGCGCTGGGCCTGCACCACCTTCGCCCCGTCCTCCATCACCGTCATGGAGCGGAACTTGAAGATGGTGAACTCGCGCCCGCCGAAGCCGTTGCGGCGCTGGCGGAAGATCACCGGGCCGCGGCTGTCCATCTTGATGGCGACGGCGATGATGGCGAAGAGCGGCAGCAGCAGGGTCATCGCCACGCTGGACACCGCGATGTCGAGCACGCGCTTCTGCGCCAGCTCCAGGCGGGAGAGAGGCGCGCGCTGCACCTCGATGGCCACCGACGAGCCGAAATCCACCCGCGGAGCGTCGAGCAGCTCGTGAACCGCCTCGTCCGGCAGCAGCTTCACCGGCACCGGCAGGGCCCGCAGCCGGGCCCGCACCGCATCCAGACGCGCCAGATTGCTCCAGGGCATGGCGACGACGATTTCCTCGATCCGCTGCTGGCGGGCATACTGGATGGCGCTCTTGAGCGTATCGAGTTCATCGGCGCTCAGGGCGCCGGAGGCGGCGCCGGCGAAGCTGAAGCGCCGCACTTCCCGCAGGCCGAGCCGCTCGAGGATCTCGGCCGGGACCACCTGGTCGATCTGGGACACGTCGCCGATGAGAATGGAGGGCCGGCCACGCACCGCCCCGGTCTCGACCGCACGGCGCAGCCACATGCCCATGGCCCAGTGGGACGCCGGCACGGCGACGAAGCCGAGCGCCGCGAAGATGCCCGTGGAGAGGCGCGAGGTGTCGTCGCCCACCTTGAGGCAGAAGATCACCGTTGCCACGAAGAGGATCGTGAAGGTCCAGTTCACGAAGGCCGCGCGGACCTGCTCCGTCGCCCGCACCATCTGCCAGGGCTTGTAGAGCCCGCGCGAGGTGGTGATCAGGACGAAGGTCACCGCCGAGAGGATGCCGATCCCCAGCGGCCGCGTGAAGTCGAAGGTCGACATGGAACCGGTCGACGTCTGGCTCGTGGAGACGAGGTCCACCAGCATGCTCAATGCGAGCATGAGCACCGCATCGCACAAGATGAAGAGGGGCGGCATCGAAGCGTAGTCAAGCACGGCCCGCTGGCCCTGCCGCTGCGCCTCGCCGACGCGCTCGACCCGCATATTGTCCGTGGATACCGACATTTGGCCTTTGATCCCTCGGATTGGAGTCGCACCGAACATCAAATGATAAGTTGACAATAGCATCCCCCAAGCCGAGAGGCAAGCTAGTATAAATATGCATAGCTATCGCATTAGTATGTAATAAATCTGTCAAGACGGCTCCTGTGAGTGTGTTTTAGAAAAACATGACGCTGAAACGGCTGCCGTCCATGGGCTAGGAACGAAGAGTAGACCAAGAACAATTTGATCATACGCTGATGTCATTGGCGTAATTTTGCATATTGCAGCGCAGCTATCCTTGCTCAATTCGCGGTATCAAAGGGAGGTGCCTAAGAGGTAGGCGATGCTGCATTGCGACAAAAGTTACCTGCTGCAGATCGCAGCACCATGCACCTGCGGCAAAATGCCAAGAGAAAAATGAAAAACGGTATTATGGAGCCGATCGGGCCGCTTGGCGATGCTGCATTGCGGTCGCCATGAGTCGCAAAAGCGATGATCGTCCTGCTTGGCACGCATGCAAGGCCGCCCGCCCGACGCGGGTCGGTGTCGCGCAGGGATCAAGATGCGGTTCCCGGGCTTGCACGGTGGCGACGGCCGCGTCCGGCGACGCCCGCCCGTGCCCATGCATCGCTTGTCCCTATCGACAAGGCGGGAGCGAGCCGTCTAGGAACGGGGCTGGCCGGCTGCAACGGATGCCGGCTCTGCGCGATGTCTCCGCACACCCGGTGGCGATTATGGATTCCGCCTACAAGATCCCCCTCCTGGAGTCCCTCAAGTGGTCGTTCCAATGGGCGGTCGCGGTGGTGCTGCGGCATCAGAAGGTGACTGCGGCCTATGCGGCCGGCGGCATCGTTGCCGGGCTGCTCGGGTCCTCCGTGCTCGGGGGGCTGGCGCTGCTGGCCTATTCGCTCGCCTGCATTCCGCTGGCCCTTCTGACCCACGCCGAGGTCCTGCGGGGCCCGTCGGCCCTCGATGCGCAGACGCTGGGGGAGGGGCCGGGGCGGATGATCGGCTATTTCCTCGACACCGTGCTCATCGGCCTTGCGGCGGTTCTCGGCGCGCTTCTGCCGCTTTTCGCCCTCGGCGGCCTCGCCCTGTCCAGTACCTCGGCCGCTCTGGGGGACGGGCTGGAACTGGTGCTGATCCTGCTCATCATGGTCTTTGTGGCCGTGATTGCCGCGCGGCCGTCCCTGCGGCTGCCGTCGCGGGTGCTGGGCGATCCCATCTCCTGGTCGCAAGCCTGGCGGCTTGGCGAGGGTAACACGCTGGCGCTTGTCCTCGGGCCGTTCCTCATCAGCGTGCCGATCCTGGTCGTCGAGCGCGTCATCCTGTGGGTGTTCGGCGTGACTCTCGGCGAGTTGGCCAGCATGGTGCTGCTCCCGGCCCAGGTGGTCCTTACATGCGCGTTCCTCTCCGTGGCCTACGGTCAGCTCCGCCGGGCCCGTCCCGAGCTTTGACGCGGCCTTGCCGGCATGGGTGCTGGTCCGGACCCATCCGATGGACGCAGGACTAAAGTAGAGGTCCTGCGGCCTGCGCATGCCGCGCTTGCGCGGCACGCGCTATAGCAAGGCAACCGCATCGTCCGGGTCTGCCTCCAAATGAACGTTCCGGCCGGAATCGGCCTGCAAATCGCCGCCACCTTCTTTTTCGCCCTCATGTCCGCGCTGGTGCGGATGGTGGCTGACGAGGTGCCGAGCGGCGAGATCGTCTTCGCTCGCAGCTTCTTCGGGCTCGTGCCGGTGGTCGTCTGGCTGCTCTGGAGCGGTCGGATGACGGGCGCCCTCGCCACGCGCCAGCCCTTGGGCCATGTGGTCCGGGGGCTTGTCGGCGTGAGCGCCATGTGGCTCAGCTTCGCCGCGCTGGCCTTCATTCCGCTCGCCGAGGCCGTCGCCTTCTCCTATGCCACGCCGCTGGTGGCGGTGGTGCTCGCCGCGCTGCTGCTGGGCGAGCGGGTCCCGGCCTATCGCTGGCTCGTCCTCGCGGTCGGCTTCAGCGGCATCGTGATCATGCTGTGGCCGTCCTTCTCCCATGCCGCCGTTGGAACCGGCCCGGGGCCGCTGATCGGGGCGGGCCTGGCGCTGATCGGAGCGGTGGGGGCAGGCTTTGCCATTACCCAGGTGCGCCATCTCACCCGGACCGAAACCAGCGAGGCCATCGTCTTCTATTTCTCGCTCGTGGCGTCGCTCGCGGGACTGGCGACGCTGCCGCTGGGCTGGGTGGTGCCGGACGGGCGCGTCGCCCTCATCCTCGTCGGCATGGGGCTGGCGGGGGGTGTCGGGCAGATCTGCGTGACGGCGGCGATCCGCCATGCCCCGGCCTCGGTGGTGGCGCCGTTCAACTATGCCTTGCTGCTGTGGGCCACCGGGTTCGGCATCGTCCTGTTCGGAGAGTGGCCGGAGCCGCTCGTGGTGGTGGGCGCCCTGGTGGTGGTCGTCGCCGGGCTCGGCCTGATCTGGCGCGAGCGCAGGCCCGCCCCCCGCATCGTGGCGTCGCGGCTTGATCCTGCCGCGGTATCTTCCGGCGAAGACGCCAACCGCGTGGGGGAGACCGGCACCGACACCCCGCAGAGCGCACGGGACGACGCGGCCTGAACTTGGCCGCGGCGGGCGTTCCGATCAGCGCTCCACGAACGCCTTCTCGATGACATAGTGGCCGGGCGCCGACTGGCTGCCCTCGCTGAAGCCGCGGGATTCGAGCAGATCCACCACGTCCTTCAGCATCTGCGGGCTGCCGCAGAGCATCAGGCGATCCTCCTCCGGGGAGATGACCGGCATGCCGATGTCGGTGAACAGCTTGCCCGAGGTGATCAGGTCGGTGATGCGGCCCTGGTTGCGGAACGGCTCGCGGGTCACGGTCGGGTAATAGATGAGCTTGCCGCGGACCTCGTCGCCGAGGAACTCGTGGTTCGGCAGGTCCTTGGTCAGGAATTCGTCATAGGCGAGTTCGGCCACCGTGCGGGTGCCGTGGATGAGGATCACCTTCTCGAAGCGCTCATAGGCCTCCGGATCCTTCACCACCGAGAGGAAGGGGGCAAGGCCGGTGCCGGTGGAGAGCAGATAGAGCCGCTTGCCCGGCAACAGGCTGTCCTGCACCAGGGTGCCCGTGGGCTTGCGCCCGACCAGGATCTTGTCGCCCACCTTCAGGTGCTGGAGGCGGGAGGTGAGGGGGCCGTTCTCCACCTTGATGGAGAAGAACTGCAGGTCCGGCTCGTAATTGGCGCTGGCCATGGAATAGGCGCGCAGCAGCGGCTTGCCGTCTACCTTGAGGCCGATCATGGTGAACTGGCCGTTGAGGAATCGAAGGCCCGGATCGCGGGTGCAGGTAAAGGAGAAGAGATTGTCGGTCCAGTGGTGAACGCTGGTCACCGTCTCTTCGTTGAAATTGCTCATCTTCAAAATCCGGTGGCGGCACACCTCGGGGCGCGCCCGAAACGGCGACGGCCACATGAGGCTTTAGGGAGACGGATCACCCTACAGGATGTGGCCGGGCTTCAAAAGTGCGACGGCGTGTCCCCGCTTCCGCAGTCAGGCGAGGCCGTCCGCGAGGCGGGAGAGATAGGCGCCGTAGCTCGATTTCGCGAGGGCGGCGGCCCGCTCCTTGAGCTGGGCCTTGTCGATGAAGCCGGCACGGAACGCCACCTCCTCCGGGGAGGAAATGCGCAGGCCCTGCCGCTTCTCGAGGATCTGCACGAACTGCGCCGCTTCCACGAGGGAGTCCGGCGTGCCGGTGTCGAGCCAGGCGAAGCCGCGGCCCATCATGGAGACGCTGAGCTCGCCAAGCTCCAGATAGGCCTTGTTGACGTCGGTGATCTCGATCTCGCCGCGGGGGGAGGGCTTGAGGTTGGCGGCGATGTCCACCACGCGGTTGTCGTAGAAATAAAGCCCGGTCACCGCGAGGTTGGATTTCGGCACCTTCGGCTTCTCCTCCAGCGAGAGCACGCGGCCGGTCTTGTCCATCTCCACGACGCCGTAGCGCTCGGGGTCCTGCACCGGATAGCCGAACACGGTGGCCCCGCGCTCGCGCTTCGCCGCCGTGGCGAGCAGTTCCGGCAGGCCGTGGCCGAAGAAGAGGTTGTCGCCCAGAACCAGCGCCACCCGGTCGTCGCCCACGAACTCACGGCCGACGATGAAGGCGTCCGCAAGTCCGCGCGGCTGGTCCTGCACCGCGTAGGTGATGTTCAGGCCGAACTGGCTGCCGTCCTTCAGCAACGCCTGGAACAGGGTGGAATCGTGCGGCGTGGTGATGATCAGGATGTCCCGGATGCCCGCCATCATCAGCGTGCACAGGGGGTAATAGATCATCGGCTTGTCGTAGACCGGCAGCAGCTGCTTGGAGACCACGAGGGTGATGGGGTGAAGCCGGGTGCCGGAACCGCCGGCGAGGATGATGCCCTTCACGATGCCTCCACGGGAGCTTGCGTGGCCTTGGGTTGCGCGGCCTGCGTGCCGGCGAGGAGCGTGTCCACCACCTCGCTCACGCGCTGCGCCCAGGGCGCGGCGCGCACGCCGAAGGTGCGCTCGAACAGGTCGCTGGCCAGTTCCGAATTCTTCGGCCGCCGCGCGGGGGTGGGGTATTCGGCGGTGGTGATCGGGGCAACCTGCGGGGCGCGGCCCGTATGCTTGGCTGCCGCGGCCACGATGGCGCTGGCGAAGCCGTGCCAGGTGGTCGCGCCCGTTCCGGCGAAATGATAGGTGCCCCAGCGCGCATCGCCCCGCGCTGCCGCTTCCGCCGCAGCCAGCACGGCCTCGGCGAGGTCGCGCGTTGCAGTAGGGCAGCCGCGCTGGTCCGCCACCACCTTCAGAAGGTTGCGCTCGGCGGCGAGCCGCAGCATGGTCTTCAGGAAATTGTGGCCGTGGGCGCCATAGACCCACGAGGTGCGCACGATGACGTGCCGCTCGCTGGCCGCGCGCACGGCGGCCTCGCCGGCGGCCTTGGTGCGGCCGTAGACGCCCAGCGGGGCGATGGGGTCCGCCTCCACATAGGCGCCGGCCTTGGTGCCGTCGAACACGTAGTCGGTGGAGACGTGGATGAAGGGCGTGCGATAGCGCGCGCAGCGCTCGGCGATGAGGCCGGGGGCGAAGGCATTGATGCGCGCCGCCATCTCCGGCTCGCTCTCGGCCTTGTCCACGGCGGTATAGGCGGCCGTGTTGACGAGCACGTCGGGCCGCGCCGCCTCGATGGCGCGGGCCACCGCCACCGGATCGGAGATGTCGAGTGCCTCGTGGCCGAGGCCGACGAGTTCCGTGCCGCGCTCGGCGGCAAGCGCCGTCACCTCGCGTCCGAGCTGGCCGCCGGCGCCGAACAGAAGGATGCGCGTCACGATGCAAGCCCCAGCTTGGAGGCGGGCGGCTTCTCCAGCCCGAGCCGCTGGCCCTGGTAACGCTGGCGCAGGGGCTCCCACCACGCGCGGTTTTCAAGGTACCAGCGAATGGTCTTCTCCAGCCCGCTCGCGAAGGTCTCGCGGGGCGTCCAGCCCAGCTCGTCTTTCAGCTTGGAGAAGTCGATGGCATAGCGCGCATCGTGCCCCGGCCGGTCGGTGACGAAGCGGATCAGCTTCTCGCGCGGGCCGATGGCGGCATCCGGAACGATGTCGTCGAGGATGGCGCAGATGGCGCGCACCACGTCGATGTTCCGCTGCTCGGAGGCGCCGCCCACATTGTAGCTCTCGCCCGGCCGGCCCCTGGTGGCGATGAGGACCAGCGCCTCGGCGTGATCCTCCACGAACAGCCAGTCCCGCACATTCTCGCCCGTGCCGTAGACCGGCAGGTCGGCGCCTTCCAGCGCGTTGAGGGTGACGAGGGGGATGAGCTTCTCGGGGAAATGGTAGGGCCCATAATTGTTGGAGCAGTTCGACATCACCGCGGGCAGGCCGTAGGTGTGGAACCACGCCCGCACCAGATGGTCGGACGCCGCCTTGGAGGCGGAATAGGGCGAGTTGGGCTGGTAGGGGGTATCCTCGCGGAACAGCCCCTCGGCGCCCAGGCTGCCGAACACCTCGTCGGTGGAGATGTGGTGGAAGCGGAACGCCTCCTGCGCCGGGCCGGCAAGGCCGCGCCAGTAGCGCAGGGCTTCCTGCAGCATCGTATAGGTGCCCACCACATTGGTGGCGATGAAGTCGCCCGGCCCGTCGATGGAGCGGTCCACGTGGGATTCGGCGGCGAGGTGCATCACCAGATCGGGCCGGAAGCCCTCCAGCGCCGCGCGCACCGCGGCCCCATCGCAGATATCGGCTTGCACGAAGGCGTGGCGTGGATTGTCGGCCACGGGCGCGAGGGAGGCGAGGTTGCCCGCATAGGTGAGCTTGTCGAAGGTGAGGACGTGGTGGCCTTCACCGATGAGGTGGCGCACCACCGCCGAGCCGATGAAGCCCGCTCCTCCGGTTACCAGAACCCGCATGCCGTTCCCTTCACCGTTGCCTCTGCCGGGCCGTCACCCAGCGGCCATCTTACCTGCCCGCACAGGCGAACGGGCTGTCGAAATCCTTGAGGCGGGGCAATATCCTGTCCTTGTCGGAGAGGATGGTCTCGCCGTCGAAGCCCCAGTCGATGGCGAGGTCGGGATCGTTCCAGATGATTCCGCATTCGCTCGCCCGGTCATAGAGCGCGTCCACCTTATAGGCGACGCGCGTGTCCGGGGCGAGGGTGCAAAATCCGTGGGCGAAACCCTGAGGTACGAACAGCTGCTCCCCGCCCTCGGCGGTGAGGCGGGCGCCCACCCAGCGGCCATAGGTGGGCGAGCCCTTCCGCACGTCCACCGCTACGTCGAAGATGGCGCCGGAAAGCACCCGCACCAGCTTGGCCTGCGCGAAGGGGGGCGCCTGCATGTGGAGGCCGCGCACCGTGCCCGGCAATGCCGAGAGCGATTCGTTGTCCTGGAGGAAGTCGGCAGCGATCCCGTTCGCCGCATAGAGCGGCTTGACGTAGGTCTCGCAGAAATAGCCCCGCGCATCGCCGAAGCGGCGCGGCGTCACGAGGATGACCTCTGGCAGGTCGAGGGGTTGAAAGGCCGTCATGATGCGCTTCTAGGGTCCGCGGCCGGCGAAGGCAACGGCATGGGGTATCCGTCATCGCATGGCAGGGCGGTGGCACCGGCGTGGGGCGGGGTTCCGGCGGACCTGTCCCGGCGGCATCCGCCCGCGCGGTGAAACCCGTGGAAACGTGGGCCTCGACGCATTTTCCTGATGCCGGCCGGTGCCCGCTTCGGGCAACGCGTTCTCTTTCTTGAATTTAGAGGGCGATTCACCGCTCAGATTGATTCAACCAGATCGGATCGCGCTCTAATGTATCGATCCGTTGAGGTATGGGGTGATGGTGATGGCCCTTCTGGAAGCGCAGGCCCGCTGGGCGCGTGAGTGGCTGTTCGATGCGGCGTTGCCGCTGTGGTGGAAGGTGGGGGCCGATCCGGCGGGCGGCTTCCATGAGAAGATCGCGCTCGACGGCACGCCCGTGGCGGCGTCTCGCCGCCTCCGGGTGCAGGCGCGGCAGGCCTACGCCTATATGGAGGGCGGTCGGCTCGGTTGGGACGGCCCCTGGCGGGAGGCGGCGCGGCACGGGCTGGACTTCCTGCTGGCCCATTATCGCCGGCCCGATGGCCTGTTCCGCACCCTGGTCGCGCCCGATGGCAGGCCCCTCGACGAAACCGCGGACCTCTACGACCAGGCCTTCGTGCTGTTTGCGCTGGCGCATGCTTACACCACCGGGCTTGGTGGCGACGAACTGGTGGCGGCCGCCCGCACGCTGGCGGCGCAGCTTCAGGCCGAGCGGGGCCATCCCGCAGGCGGCTTCGAGGAAGCGCGTCCGCGCGTGCTGCCGCTGCGCTCCAACCCGCACATGCATCTGCTCGAAGCCAACCTCGCCTGGGTGGCGGCGGGTGTCGCCGCACCCTTCGCCGACGTGGCGCGCGGCATCGTCGCCCTTGCCGCCACGCGCCTCATTGATCCCGAAACCGGCGCCATCGGCGAATATTATGACGGCGACTGGCACTTCGCCGCCGACGCGTCCGGCGAGGTGCGCGAGCCCGGCCACCAGTTCGAATGGGCTTACCTGCTCGACCATGTCGGCCCGGTGCTGGGGATCGACCATCGGGGGGAAAGCCGGCGCATGTACGGGTTTGGCGCACGCTTCGGCATCGATCCGGTGCGCAAGGCGGCGGTGTTCGCGCTGGATGCGACGGGGCAGGTGAGCGACCCGAGGGCGCGGCTCTGGGCGCAGACGGAACGCCTGCGCACGGCCCTGGTCTTCGCCGCCGCCGAGACCGATGCCGACACCCGCGCGGCCTATGTGGCTGCGGCCGAGGAGGCCTTCGCGGTGCTCCAGGTCTATCTCGACGTGCCGGTGCGGGGCCTGTGGCGTGACCAGTGGCTGCCGGACGGCGGCTTCGTGGAGGAGGCGGCGCCAGCCTCCTCCTTCTATCACATCCTCTCCGCCCTGGCGGTGCTGCTGAAGGCGGACTGAGGCCGGTTCGGATCTACCGGCGCGCCCTCAGGCGCGCTGGTAGATGTCCTCGAAGCGATGGATGTCGTCCTCGCCGAGATAGGAGCCGGTCTGCACCTCGATCAGCTCCAGCGGGATGCGGCCGGGATTGCCGAGCCGGTGCACGCTGCCGATGGGGATGTAGGTGGATTCGTTCTCGTGCACCGTGTAGCTGCGATCCGCCACCGTCACCTCGGCGGTGCCGCGCACCACCACCCAGTGCTCGGCCCGGTGATGGTGCTTCTGCAGGGACAGGATGCCGCCCGGCTCCACCACGATCTTCTTCACCTGGAAGCGGTCGCCCTTGCACACGGTCTGGTAGGTGCCCCAGGGGCGGTGGATGGTAAGATGTTCCTCCACTTCCTTGCGGTTGGAGTCCTTGAGGGCCGAAACCAGGGCCTTCACGTCCTGGCTGCGATTCGAGGGCATCACCAAAACCGCGTCCTCGGTGGCGATCACCGAGACGCCGTCGAGGCCGATGGCCGTCACCAGCGGGCCATCCGACCGCACGAACGAATTGCTGCTGTCGAGAAGCTGCACCGTGCCGACGGTGACATTGCCCCTCTCGTCCTGGTTTCCGATCTCGTGCAGGGCATCCCAGGAGCCCACGTCCGACCAGCCGAAGCTGCCGCGCACCACCGCCGCGTGCCGGGTGCGCTCCAGCACCGCGAAGTCGATGGACTTGGCCGGCGACGACTTGAAAGCCACAGGGTCGAGGCGCAGGAAGCCGAGGTCCGATTTCGCCTCGGCGACGGCCACGCGGGCGGCATCGGCAATGGCGGGCTCGAACATCTCCGCTTCCTTCAGCAGCAGGCCCGCCGGGAAGAGGAAGTTGCCCGAGTTCCAGAGATATCCGGCCTCCACATAGCGCTGAGCCGTGGCGCGGTCCGGCTTCTCCACGAAGGAATCCACCTCATAGGAGCCCCGCTCGTCGATCTGGGTGCCGAGGCGGATGTAGCCGTAGCTGGTGCGCGGCTCGGTGGGCTCGATGCCGAAGGTGACGATGCGGCCGAGGCGGGCGGCATCGGCGCCGATCTCCACCGTCTTCACGAAGCCGGCGGGGTCGAGCACCACGTGGTCCGAGGCGAGCGCCAGCACCAGCGTTTCGGGGCCGTAGGTCTCGGCCACCCAGACCGCGGCCGCGATGAGGGCCGGGGCGCTGTCGCGCCGCGCCGGCTCCAGCATGACGGTGGCGTCGATGCCGGCGTCGCGCGCCTGGCGCTGGGCGAAGAAGCGGAACTCCTCGTTGGCCACCACCACCGGATTGGCGAACACCGGACCCGGCGCCGCGCGCAGCAGGGTGTCCTGGAACATGGTGTTCTCGGTGGCTAGCGGCAGGAACTGCTTCGGCAGGCTGTTGCGCGAGAGCGGCCAGAGGCGCGTTCCGGAGCCTCCGGCCAGAATGACCGGGACGATCTTTCCGCCGGCCGCCTTCGGGGATTCGGTGGACGAAGTGGTCATGGCGCGAGCCTCAAGCTGGGTTCTGGTCACGTTGCTACAAGCAACTGGCGTGGTCCACAAAGAAGTGTCCCGAGACCTTTGCCGGGCAGCAGTAAAACCGCCGCCCGGCCTGGAACTGGATCCGTTCAGGCTGCCGGAGCCCGAGTGGTCAATCCGTCTCTGAGCCTAAGAGGGAGCACGATTGCCGATCGGATGACATGCCAGCCGACCGGAACGTCCTCCCGCCTCCGCGACCGCCGTTTCAGGCGTCGGCGAGGCCGCGCCCGACGCTGCTGTACTTGAAGCCGAGGCCCGTCATTTCGTCCGGGCGATAGATGTTCCGCAGGTCAACCACGACCGGCTGGGCCATCATCGACTGGATGCGCTTGAGGTCGAGCGCGCGGAAGGCGTCCCATTCGGTGACGATGACCAGGGCGTCGGCCCCGTCCGCCGCCTGATAGGGGCTGTCCACGTAGGTCACGTTGCCCAGCACCAGCTTGGCCTGCTCGACGCCTTCGGGATCGTGCGCCTTGATCACCGCTCCGGCGTCCTGGAGGGCGGTGATGATGGAGATGGACGGCGCGTCGCGCATGTCGTCGGTGTTGGGCTTGAAGGTGAGGCCGAGCACGCCGACGGTCTTCCCACGCACCGAGCCGCCGAGCGCGGCGATGACCTTGCGGGCCATGGCGCGCTTGCGCTGGTCGTTCACCGAAACCACCGTCTCCACGATGCGGATGGGCGCATCATAGTCCTGGGCGGTCTTGATGAGGGCGAGGGTGTCCTTCGGGAAGCAGGAGCCGCCATAGCCGGGACCGGCATGCAGGAATTTGGAGCCGATGCGGTTGTCGAGGCCGATGCCGCGGGCCACGTCCTGCACGTTGCCGCCGACCTTCTCGCACAGGTCCGCGATCTCGTTGATGAAGGTGATCTTGGTGGCGAGGAAGGCATTTGCCGCATATTTGGTCAGTTCCGCCGTGCGGCGGGAGGTGAACAGCAGCGGCGACTGGTTGAGGAAGAGCGGCCGATAGAGGTTGGTCATCACCTCCTTGGCGCGTTCCTCGTCGGTGCCCACCACGATGCGGTCGGGCCGCTTGAAATCAATGATGGCGGCGCCTTCGCGCAGGAACTCGGGATTGGAGACCACGGAGAATTCGGCGTCGGGCCGGGTCTCGCGGATGATGCGCTCCACCTCGTCGCCGGTGCCCACGGGCACCGTGGACTTGGTGACGATCACCGTATAGCCGCTCATGGCATTGGCGATGTCGCGCGCGGCCTGATGGACATAGGACAGGTCGGCATGGCCGTCGCCGCGGCGCGACGGCGTGCCGACGGCGATGAACACCGCTTCCGCATCGGCGACGCCTTCGGCGATGCTGGTGGTGAAGAACAGGCGCTCGGCCTTGACGTTGGAGGCAACGAGATCGTCGAGGCCAGGCTCGAAAATCGGGATCTCACCACGCTTGAGTGCAGCGATCTTGCCCTCGTGCGTATCGACGCATGTCACGGTATGGCCGAAATCCGCAAAGCACGCGCCGGAGACCAAGCCCACATAGCCCGCTCCGATCATGGTCACACGCATGGCCCAGCCCTGTCTTGTGCAACTTTCGCCCTAAGGCTTCGGTCGCATGTTGCATCGCAGCAGGGATTAGCCCTCCGTGGGCAAAATCTCAATGAATTTTTGCCTGCGGAGGGCCATCTGGACCCGACCTCAGCGACGCACCCCCGCGCCGCGCTGCGCGCTGAAGGTGTGCCCGCCCGCGACGCGCGCAGGGGTGAATGCCGCATCGCACGCCGGGATGCGGCCCGGCTCTTGATCATTCGTGCGGCCGGATGAGGTGTTTTCGAGCAAATGCTCGAAAACACGAGGGGATTCGCCATGGCGTCGAAGTCGAAATTCTCATTTTGCGACGCGGGAGCATGGGGAGGCCTGTTCCGCTGCGGAGGGGCATCCGCGGGAACGGCGCGGGGATGGGCCGCATGCAGCGAAGCCGGGGGGAAGACGACTTTTTTTGGCCGAAGTGTGCCGAGATACCTTCTGTGTGCGCCGCAGCACTGGCCTTCACGACGGGGGCGCGCTAACGTGGCCCGCGAGAGTTGTTATCTAGTGTAGCCACGAGGGGTCTCATCCGTGCTGCAGTCTCCGAAAAGGTCGAGCGGAGGGCTTCGCTACGAAGGTGGCTCTCAGGGAGAGAGTTCCATTCCTTCCATCGATTTCTCCGGCATCCTGGCGGCGGTCCGTCGCCAAATGCGGCCGGTGCTGATCGGTATCTGCATTGGCGCGGCAGTGGGGCTGGCGTTCTTCATTGCCAAGACGCCGGTTTATTTTGCTGGCACACAGTTGCTTCTCGACAGCAAGTCGAAGGTCAATGACGAGGTGGCGGTGACGGCCCTGTCCGAGCTCGGGCTCGACACCGGGGCCGTGGACAGCCAGGTCGAGGTGCTGAAGTCCCTGAACATCGCCAACTCGGTGATCGCCAAGGTCGGCCTGGACCGGGTGCTCGACGACAACACCGTGCAGTCACCGGTCGCGTCAGTGATTTCCGCGCTGAAATCGGGCATCCGCTCCATCAAGGAAGCGATCCTTCCGCCGCGCAAGCCGACACCTGAGGACGTGGAGGCGGCGCAGCGCGAGGCGGCCCTCGCGTATCTTGCGGGCAACATGTCGCTGAAGCGGGTCGGCCGGACCTACGTGATCGAGATCGGCTTCGCATCGACCCAGCCCGACAAGGCCGCTCAGATCGCGAATGCCTTCACCCAATCGTATCTCGACGACCAGTTCTCCGCCAATTTCGAGGCAACCCGCCGCGCAACCGACTGGCTTCTGCCGCGCATCCAGGAACTGCGCCAGAAGGCCATCGAGACCGATCTCGCGGTGCAGAAGTTCCGCGGCGAGAAGGGCCTGATCACGACCTCCACCGGCTCGCTGGTCAATGAGCAGCAGGTTGGCGAGATCAATACCCAGCTGGTCCTTGCCCGCTCGGACGTGGCCCGCGCCGACGCGAAATACGATCGCATCCAGTCCATCATCTCGGCCGGGCAGATGGATGCCGCGGTGTCCGAGGCCATCGACAATCCCATCATCGTGGAGCTGCGGAACAAGGCGACCGCGGCTGCAAAGACCGAGTCGGAGCTTGCCGCCAAGCTCGGTCCGAACCACTACCAGGTGCAGCGGCTGCGATCGGACCTGGCCGAGTACCGGCGGTTGATCTTCAGCGAGCTCGGTCGTATCGCCGAGAGCTACCGCAGCGAGCGGGACATCGCCATCGCCCGCGAGAAGGCGCTTGAGGCGCAGCTGAAGAATCAGGTCGGCCTGACGGACGTCGCGAACAAGGACAAGGTGGCGCTCCGCGAGCTCGAGCGCGAGGCCGACACCTACAAGAATCTCTATGAGACCATGCTGCAGCGCTACCAGGAATCCCTGCAGAAGCAGTCGTTCCCGGTTTCTGAGGCGCGAGTGATCTCGGCGGCGACGGTGCCGTCCCAGCCCGCATCGCCGAAGCTGGCCCTATCCGTCATCCTCGGGGCCATCCTCGGCTTTATCGGCGGCGCCGGGTATGGCGCGGTGCGTGAGCTTCGGGACCTCGGCTTCCGCTCGGCCTCGCAGATCCGCGATCTGCTTCGGCTGGAATGCATCGGTGTCATGCCGCGAATCTCGCCGCGACAGTTGGCCCTGGTTCCGCCCATCGCCAAGTCCGGACCCGGCCAGGTGGGCGGCTCGGGGATGATGCGCTATGCCACCAACCACATCCTCTCGCCCTTCGCGGAGACGCTGCGCAGCGCCAAGGTCGCGGTGGATTTCGCCGTGGGCGAAAAAGTGCCGAAGATCATCGCGCTCGCCTCGGTCCTGCCGACGGAGGGCAAGTCGACGATCAGCAAGAACTTCGCCTCCATGCTCGCCCAACTGGGCACGCGGACGGTGCTGATCGATGCCGACCTGCGTTTCCGCGGGCTGAGCGACGACATCGCGCCCCATGCCCAGAAGGGGCTGTTCCACATTCTCAGCCAGGGCGCGCCGGTGTCTTCGGTGATGATGGTGGAGGCTGAAACGGGCCTCGGTTTCATTCCGGCGGGCGCGGATATCGGCAGCGCCCACACCAGCAACCTGGTCTCGTCGCCGGCCATGGGCCAGCTGCTCGCGGATCTGGGGACCAAGGCGGATTATATCGTCATCGACCTCCCGCCCCTTGGCCCGGTGGTCGATGTTCGGGCGGCCGCCAAGTATTTCGATGGCGTCCTGTTCGTCTTGGAATGGGGTGCGACGTCGCGCGACCTGGTGGTCGACGCCTTCGAGGCCAATCCGCAGGTCTATGAAAAGTGCATCGGCGTGATCCTGAACAAGGTGGATACGCACCGCCTCCATTTCTACACCAGCAAGGTGCCGCAGGACGGCCTGCACAAGAAGTACGCCGCCTATTACGGCTGACACCGCACAGGCCGGGGGCGCGGCACCCAGTTTGTGCCGTGTCGCTCGGCCTGTTTCGGCTCCGGACCACTCTTGCGGGCCGCGGGCCAGGCAGCGTTCCACGACCTGAATCGAGTGGCGCCAAGGGTATGGATACCGCAGTGCACAATGGCGCTTTCGAGATGCCCTGTGCCGCAATCCGTTACCGGCCGAGAAAGGGGCGGCGGCACAAGAAGTGGCTTGGTCGCTTTAAATTTTCAACTGATTCATCAATTGCTTGCCGAGATGGACACCCTTGTCTCCCGACGGGGGCCTGACCTGCGGCGCTCCTGTCGCAGGGCGCGCGCCGCAAGCGGATTGCATTGCCTTGTTCTATAGTGTTATGTGCAATGCACACAGGCTGTGCAGCAAATCCGAGCAGACTCCTAACCTAACGCGTGCTGGGGCGATGACGTTCGAATGGCTGTCGATTCCGAAAATCGCCATGCTGCCGCCGCGGTGATCGCTGGCAGCGGCATCTGTATCGGCTTCGCGCGCGAGGCTTCAGGCCACGGCGCTTGCGCCAGCAGGCCGGGTATGCTCTCGCGCCGACGATCGAGAAGGCGCGCCCGGGCGGCCTCAGCCGCGAGCCTCCGTGGGCCGCATATGACCGGCGCCAGTGAAGAGGTGCGTCACTGCGGCCATGATGGTGGGGAGACAACCATTATTGCGGCTTTCGCAAGGACGCAGTATGGCAATCGCGTCGAGACATTCCACCTAGTCAAGACCTGTTTCCCGCCTTTCTTGGGTGAAAGCTTGCCATCTGCAACCTGAATATGAACAAGGCGCGGGAACAATCTGTCGGGGAAAGAATTGTCAGCCCGATCGCCGGGAAATAGAGCGAGGGTGTCCCGGCATCGGTCGGATTTTTGTGTTGGGACGCTTTGCAGGACGACCACCATGCCCGCCATGACGATTTGAGGTCGAACAGCATGAAGACAGCGATTGTCCATTATTGGCTCGTGGGTATGCGTGGTGGCGAGAAGGTCGTGGAAGCGCTCTGCGAGCTGTTTCCCGACGCGGACATCTTCACCCTCGTTGCCGAGCCGGAGAATCTCTCCGAGAAGATCCGGCGCCACAAGATCACGACCTCCTTCCTGCAGAAGATCGGCGGCAAGAAGCATTATCAGAAGATGCTGCCGCTGATGCCGTTCGCAATCGAATCCTTCGATCTCACGAAGTACGACCTCGTCATCTCCAGCGAGGCCGGTCCCGCCAAGGCCGTGGTGACACGTCCGGATGCGCTGCACATCTGCTATTGCCACTCGCCCATGCGCTACATCTGGGATCTGGAATCCCAGTATCGCGAATCCGCCGGCAAGCTGACGCGCGCGTTCATGAGCCTCACCGGCCCCTCCCTGCGTCAGTGGGACGTGACCACGGCGAACCGGGTCGATACCTTCATCGCCAACTCGCAATATGTGGCGAAGCGGATCTGGAAGACCTACCGCCGCGACTCCACGGTGATCAATCCGCCGGTGGATCTCTCGCGCTTCACCGCCTCGGACGATCTCGACGACGCCTATCTGTGCGCGGGTCAGATCACGCCCTACAAGAAGATCGAGGTGGCGGTCGAGGCCTTCAACAAGATGGGCAAGCGCCTCGACATCATCGGCAGCGGCGGCAGCAACCAGCTGAGGAAGATGGCCGGCCCCACCGTGCGCTTCCTCGGCGCGGTGGATGACAGGGAGATGGAGCGCAAGTTCGCGCGCTGCCGCGCCCTCATCTTTCCGGGCGTCGAGGATTTCGGCATCGTGCCGCTGGAAGTCATGGCGTCGGGCCGTCCGGTCATCGCCTTTGCGCGCGGCGGCGCGACCGAGACCGTGGTGGACGGCGTCACCGGCCTCCTGTTCCAGGAGCAGACGCCGGAAGCGCTGGCCGCTGCGGTCCACAAGTTCGAGGCGGAAGGCGTCCGCGGCACGCCCGAGGACTTCCGCGCCCATGTGGCCAGGTTCGGCCGGGATGTCTTCCTCTCCAACCTCCGCAGCTTCTTCGATGCGGAAATCGACCGTGCCGGACTGCGCCGCACCGCCGCCGGGATCTGAAGCCGTTGCCTCGCATATGCGGAGCCAGCCTCACGGCGGCGTCGTGCCGAGGTGCAGGAAGAAGCGCTGAGCCATGACCACTTTCATCAACGGCCGCTTCCTCACGCAGCACACCAGCGGCGTGCAGCGCTTCGCCCAGGAGGTGGTCAAAGCCCTCGACGTGCGTTTCCAGTCGAAGCCGCCCCGGGAGGACTGGGAATTGGCCATTCCGCCGGGCGCGCTGCGCGGCCTTGACCTGAAGGTCATCCGCGAGCGGGTGGTGGGCCGCAAGTCCGGGCATCTGTGGGAGCAGACGGAGCTGTGGTGGCACAGCCGGGGCGGGCGCCTCGTCAATCTGTGCAACAGCGGGCCGGTCATGCATCTGTCGAGCCTGACGGTCATCCACGATGCCATGATCTACCGGACCCCGCAGAATTTCTCGCGGGCCTACCGCACCCTGCATGGCACCCTCGGCCACCTGCTGGCGCGGACCTCGTGCATCGCCACGGTCTCGGAATTCTCGCGCCGGGAACTCCTCGATGTCGTCGGCGTGAAGGCGGTCGCGGTCATCCCCAACAGCTGCGAGCATGTGGCCGGCGTCACCCCGGATCCGGCCGTGCTCGAGCGCCTCGGGCTCGATGCGAAGGGCTACCTGCTGTTCGTCGGCTCGCCGGCGCCCAACAAGAACCTGAAGGCGGCCATTGCGGGCCTTGAGCGTCTCGGGGCAGCCGCGCCGAAATTCGTCATCGTGGGCGCAGCGCAGAAGGCGGTCTTCAGCGGCGCGGCCGAGGGCGACTCGTCCAAAGTTATCTTCTCGGGCCGCCTGTCGGATGCCGAGATCGTCGCCCTGTACCGGAACGCGCTCGCGCTGCTTTTTCCCAGCCTCTACGAGGGGTTCGGCATTCCGCCCCTGGAGGCGATGGTGCTGGGCTGTCCGGTCCTGTCGTCGGATATCCCCCCGGTGCGCGAGGTCTGCGGCGACACCGCCCGTTATTTCGACGCCCGCGATCCGGCCGCCATCGCCGTCGCGGTCAAGGCATTCCTGGACAGCCCGGAGACCCACGCGGAGATGGCGCGGCGCGGCATGGCACATGCGGCGGCCTTTTCCTGGCAACGCAGCGCCGAGGCGCTGCTTACGGCGCTGGACCGCTAGAGCACGCGCCGATCAACTTGCATCGCAAGCTGATCGGGTAACGCGTTCTCTTTCTTGAGTTTAGAGGGCGGTTCACCGATCAGATTGAATCAATCTGATCGGATCGCGCTCCAGGCGCGGGGCACACGGAGATCAGCGGGCGCCCGGGGCAAGGGCTGCCCGCGGGTGAGGGACGAGGCAAGGTTCGAGCGGGGTGGCGCCGGCCGCAGGCGGGCGTCTGGCGTGGGCCCTCGGGTTCATTCGGCGGCGGAGGCGTGCGGCACGCTTTTCGCCTGTTGCGGCCGGGATGGATCCGAGGCGGATGGAGCAGTGTGAGCACGACCCATGAAGATCTGCATCGCGTCACAGACATTCGCTCCGGAAGACGAGGGCGGGGCGGAAATCTCCGCCCGCATGGCGGCCATCGAGCTTGCGCGCCGGCAGCACGACGTGACGGTGCTCGCGCTCGGCCTGGAGGATGATCCCATCGCTCCGGTGGGCACGCATCGCCATCCCGAAGGCTTCACGATCGTGCGCATCCCTTACCACAACTGGCACCTGCCGGCGGCGCGCCAATCCGCAGCCGGCGCGCTCAAGAAGCTGGAATGGCATGCCCGCGCCGCCTGGGGTGCTGCCAGCCGCGATGATATTTCCCGCATTCTCGAGGCCGGTGGCTTCGACGTGCTCTACGCCCAGAATTCGGTGCGCATGCAGCCGGCGCTGTTTTCCGCGGCACGGGCGCTGAAGATGCCCATCGTCTGGCACCTGCGCGACTATGCCGTGCTGTGCCCGAAGACCAACATGTTCCGCGACGGCAAGAACTGCGAGGGCCAGTGCTTCGACTGCCGCCTCCTGACCTCGCGCGTGGGCGTCGGGGCGGGTGAGGGCATCACCGCCATCGCGGTCAGCAACGCGGTGCGCGAGCGCATCCTGAAGCACGGGCTTCTGACCAAGTCGCAGTGGCACGTGCTCTACAACACCAACACCAGCGAGCAGAAGTTCGATGCCGCCCTCATGGGCCGCGAGGCCCCGTCGAGCGATGTCTTCACCTTCGGCTATCTGGGCGGCCTGACCGAGGCCAAGGGTGTCGGCGATCTGGTGCGCGCGTTCGCGGGCCTGAAGGGCGCCGATGGGGCACGGCTGCTCGTCGCCGGACGCGGGCGCGACGATTACGTCGCCCATCTCAAGGAACTTGCGGCCGGCAAGCCGGTTGAGTTCCTGGGGCATGTGCCACCGGAGCGCATCTATGCTCTTGCCGACGTGGTGGTGGTGCCGTCGCGCTGGATCGAGCCCCAGGGGCGCATCATCGTCGAGGCGGCGGTCTATGGCGTGCCCCTCATCGGAACCGACAGGGGCGGTATTCCCGAGGTCCTGAAAGGCTATGGAATGGGCTGGTGCTACGATCCCGACCAGCCCGACGCGCTGTCCGGACTGCTCGATCGTGCGCTTTCCATTGGCCAGCAGGCTTGGTGGGCCCAGCGCGACGCGCTGTTCCCCGGGATCCGCGGCTATCAGGGGACTGCGGAATCCTCGCGCTATTACGAAAAGATCGAAGCCATTTTGAGCGGGTCGTCGTCGCCGCTTGCGTCGGCCTGACGCGGAAACGAAGGATCAAATCATGCAGGGTGCGAATATCATCTTCGGTGGATCCGGCTTCGTCGGGACGCATCTCGCGCGCAAGCTGACGGCCGCCGGCGAAGCGGTCATCTCCGCCGATATCAAGCCCCAGCGCGAGACGCTGCCGGGCGTGGACTATCGCATTGCGGACGTGCGCGATCTGTCCGGCTTCGAGGTGAGCCAGCCGGTGAAGTGCATCTACAATTTCGCCGCCATCCACACCACGCCGGGCCACCCCTTTTGGGAATATTATGATACCAACATCAACGGCGCTTTGGAGGTCAAGGCTCTGGCCGAGCGGCTGGGCGTGCCGGAGATCGTGTTCACGAGTTCGATCTCCGTCTATGGCCCTTCGGAGAGCATGAAGGACGAGAACACCAAGCCGACGCCGGAATCCGCCTACGGCTATTCGAAGCTGATGGCGGAACGGGTCCACCGGCTGTGGTTTGACGGGGCGCCGGGGCGCAGGCTCACGATCGTCCGCCCGGCGGTGGTCTTCGGCCAGGGCGAGCGCGGCAATTTCACCCGCCTCGCGCGGCTCCTTGAAAAGGGCTTCTTCATCTTCCCCGGCCGCAAGGATACCATCAAAGCCTGTGTCTACGTGGAAGACCTGATTGATGCCATCGGCTTCGCGCAGCGGAGCCCGGAGCCGTTCAAGTTCTTCAATGCCGCCTATCCGGAGCGTTACACGCTGGAGCAGGTCGTCTCCCTCTTCATCGAGGACCACTTCCCGAAGGGCAAGACCTACATGATCCCGCGCGGGGTGGTGATGGGCATGGCGACCGCCATGGGTAAGACACAGTTCCTGAATATCGGTATCCATCCCGAACGCGTGATGAAGCTGGTCCGCTCCACCGACATTTTTCCCTATTGGCTCGGGTCCAAGGGCTACACTTTTCCGTATAACCTGCGCGAGGGTCTGAAGCGCTGGTCCAATCAGAGCGGCAAGAGCTTTGATTGAACGATGATCTTGTGGTGCCGCAGCATCTTAGCATCCTCGTCGGGCCTGTATTGAGGTACGGCCTATTTGGGGGATGTTTCGGCCCGCTGAACGAGTTCAGAGGTCGGGCGGTCTGGCTATTCAGGTCGCTTGATTCACAATGACCTGAAAAATGAGGGAAAATTTCTTGCGTGCTGCAGGCTAAGTCAGCTGATCGCCGTGGGAGAGTCGGGCCACGGCGTGGAGGTTCTCTCAACGGAGGCTTTCTTTCGTCTAATTCTGTCGCAAAGTGCAAAAAAAGACTGGCGTTGGCGCATCCTTGGGTAAATCATTCTCGGGCGTCGCGCATAGGTTGCGCGCAGGTCGAGGGATAGGGAGTTTCCCAATGACGAACGCCTGTGAGTGAGCATGATGCGGCTGCTCCACGTTTGTGAAAGCGTGATTGGAGGCACGGGGTCCTATCTTTCGGAGCTCGTTCCGGCGCAAGTCGCGCTTTATGGCGCGGAAAGCATCGCGTTGCTGGTCCCGGAAAGTCAGCTGAACTATCTGGAGCCGCAGGTTCTGGAGTCCGGGGTCAGGCTGATCCCCTTCTCTCGCAAGTCTCGTTTCCAGGGGCTGTTCAACTTCATTGGAGTTTATCTGAAGACGCGGGCCGAGTTTCGGCCTGATGTCGTCCACGCGCACTCCTCATTCGCAGGACTTGTGGTCCGCGGCCTCGGCTTCGGGCGCGACTACAAGGTGGTCTTCTGTCCCCATGGCTGGTCGGTGGACATGAAGGGCGCCCGCTTCCTGCGGCTCGGCGCCGAACTCGTCGAGCGCATGCTGTCGCGAAGCGCAGACCAGGTGATCCTGATTTCGCGGCATGAGCACAAGCGGGCGAGGGATCTCGGCTTTACCGAGGATCGCCTCAGCCTCGTGGTGAGCGGGATAAGAGCCGACGCCCCCGACGGGCCGGCAGCCGAATGGAACGACGACCGGCTGAAGGTGCTTTACGCCGGACGTTTCGATTTTCAGAAGGGCGTCGACGTGCTGCTCGACGCGGTGGAAGGGCAGGAGGACGCGCTGAGCGTCCGCCTCGTCGGTAATTTCGTCGTCAACGAGCTCAAGCTGCCCGAAAAACTGCCCTCGCACGTTACCAATCTCGGATGGCTGGATCGAGCCGGCGTCTATGCCCAGATGCGCAGCTGCGACGTGCTGGTTGTGCCATCCCGGTGGGAGGGCTTCGGCCTCGTGGCCATTGAGGCGATGCGGCTGGGTGTCCCCGTGCTTGCCTCGGCGGTCGGGGGACTGAAGGAGATCCTGGGCGATGGTCAATACGGCATCGTGGTGCCGTCTGAAGATCCGGGCGCTTTGCGGGAGCGCTTGCTGTCCCTGACGCGCGAGGATCTGCGCGCCATTGCCGCGCGCGGTCGGGCACGCTTCCTTTCCACCTATTCGCTGGATCGCATGGTGCGGGAGATCGACGCGGTCTATGCCAGGATCCTGGCGAAATGATAGACTTCCAGCCCAGTCAGGCTCAGGTCGCGCGGCATCATGGAGCCTGATGCCGTGGACGCGCCCTGCTCCATATGGGACAGATAGGTCGCGGTCCGGTGCTGGTGGGTCGCGTTGGCCGTTGGGGATACTGAATGAGCGATGTTGCTTCCAGGGACCGCGGCCGCGATCGCCTCTTCATCTTTCTGGTCGTGACGTTTCTGGCATTCGTGATCCGCGATGGCCTGACCGGAGTCCTGCGTTATTCCCTGTCCCTCGTTCGACTGGACATGCTGTGGTTCATCCCGGATTTCATGTGCTTTGCGATCGTTGGAATATTCGCATACCAGCAGATCTTCGTTAAGCGAAATCTCATCGGAACCATTTTTGTCGTCAACTTCGTATTTTCGCTGATCGTCAGCACCCTGTTCATGCAGCTTGATATCTTGACGTTCTTGTCGAGCCTCAAGAGCCTCACACCGATCTTCGTCGGATTTGCATTCTACAATCGTGCCGCGACCGAGTTGCGGTGGGCGCGAATGATCCTCGTCGTGATCCTGATTGTGTCGGTGATCGGCGTCCTGCTGAACCCCTACATCGAATACCCGTGGATCGGTCTCACCACGAATGCGTTTGGCGTCGAGCGAACTGCAGGCAAGCTGTGGTGGGCCGGGGGGGAGGTGCGCTACGGTGGCTTCGCCGGGGACAGCACCATGGCGGCCTTCACCATCTTTACCGTATACGTGTTGATCAGCCCCTATTTCAGCAGGATCACGAACATCCTCATGTGGCCCGCCCTCGTGTGGGCGATCTCCGTGACCACGAGCAAGACGGCATTGGGCGTCATTCTCATCTATTTCATCATTTACCTCGCCACCATGCTGTTCCGCAGCCGCGGGCAGACCGTCGGCTTCCTCCAGGTGCTTGCCCGGCTGTCGTTCGTTCTCGTCCTCGTTCCGCCCGTCCTTATCCTTGTATTCGGTGGGTTTGACCTCTCGACGGTAAGCCCGATGCTGGGCAGCATGTCCGACCGAATTGACAATACGTGGCGTGGACCATTCCTGACGATCGCCGAGATTTTCCCGATCGGCTTGGTGATCGGATGTGGTGTGGGCTGCTATGCCTATCCCATGACCTATACAGCGTTGGCGGATCTCTACTTCCCGCTCGATAATTTCTATATGACGACTTATATGATGCTCGGATTTCCGTTCATCATTTTTGTGATATTGCAGGTCTATTTCGTCAAATTCTGCAACGATACCGCCAAGTTGTCGCTGCTCATCTTAATGAATGTCTATACCGTCACGGTTCAGTGCTACGGCCCATCTTTCGCAACGTTGACGGTCGGCTACGTCTTCAGCGCCGCTTTCGCTGTCCGAAGTGCTCGGGTGTCACGCCCATCGCTCTCTAAGCAGGCACTCCCGCAGAGCGCGCGTGGGGCGGGATTTGCGGCGGAATAATTCCCGGGCTGTCGCGAACGGGGTCGGCGAAATGGAGCGGGCGGTCCTGCGCGCGTTTCCGGTGCGGCCGAGGGTGGGGCGCGGCCGCTATAGGCGGTCGGCGGAGCGCCGGCCAGTGTCGCGGCGGCGACGGGGCCTTTGACAGGCGACGGGCCTTGCCAAGGCTGGTGAGGGGCAGTCGTGATGGGGCGCCGGTCTTTGCGATGCCGATGGAATCGTCTCCGGAGGCAAGAGGGGGGCGCGTACTTGAGCCTTCCCGCGCCGGCTCCGGCGATTTTCTCGCACCATCCGATCCGACAACTCTGGGTTCTCAGGTGCTGCGGCCGGGTGGCCCGTCATCGTCCCTGTCGCTGTGCTCCGGCTTGATCCGCACGCTGGCGCCGGCTCATTTCCTAAGTCGCAGATCGGTGTCAGCTTTTGTCAGCTCCGCGTCAGGTCCTGAGAGCGCATTTGTGTTGTGCGTTCGGGGCGGTGGGAGTTGGCTGCGGAGCAGAGCCTTCGGTACACGGTCATTTGCCAGCCGGATGCCGGGTTGAAAGCGGCTCATGCTTTGCGGCGAGACGCTTCGGCTTGGTGAGAGTTTAGGTGGCTGTCCTGTTCACAGGGCACGCTGTGCTCAATTGCACGCAAGAGCCAGCCGATTCCGCTGCGTTATGGACAACGCAAACGGCCTCAATTGGTAGCACGCAGTCGTTCCGGTGGAATGTTCCCGAATGTCGCCCGGCTTGTCCTGGGCCGCCATCTGCGCTGCGATTCAACTTATCCGATAGTGTGCATCGCCGCAGGAGGCTGCGTGGAATGGAGTGCTGATGCACAGCGCAGGGAGCGAACGAGGTCGGCATCGTGTGCGTGGCGATATGTCGCGCTTTGAGGGGGCTGCCTTGGGATGCGTTATCAATATACCCCCGACCGCGAGGCCGCCCTCGAAGCTGGTCCGCGTATGAAAGAACTTGTCGAAATAATAAGAAGATATTCTTATTTCGCATATTGCAAAGCGAGTAGTGTGTCTGCCGTCCTGCGCTGCAAAAAAACAAGATGCAAGCCAATGTAGTCAAAATGGTGCGCGTTGTTGCGACGCAACTTCAGATGAAAATTATTGCCTCGCGACGGACGTGGTATCCGGTGAATGATTTTTTGAAACCTCTATTTCCGGTTGCTGGCTCGGCTTAAGCAATCCCGGATACCCTTACAGAAGGGATGGCCTAGGACAGTTTCCCTTCGGCATCCCAGAAATATTTATCCGCAGACATGCGTCTTGGCGGGGAGCTCCACCTATGTCTCAAAATGCGACAACCCAGAATGGTGCGGCTGATTTCGTCAATTCTCTTGGGGTATCAACAAAGTCATCTAACTATATCGATGCCTACAAGAATGCGAGTTTGGTTATCAACTGCCTGGACTACCTGAACATTACGCTCGTTCGGGATTCATACAGTTTGTATGGCCAGGGCAAGGAGGTGGTTGACGCTCTTGCCGCGAGTGGAATTCGCTGCGATCTCGTGGTTGCAGACTATGTGGTGGCGGGCGGAGAGGAGGGCCTTGACGCCTATGTCGCGGCTCTAAAGGCGTTCGTCGCCGAGCATCCCGGAAGCCTCGTTGCGGTCGAGGGGCCCAATGAGGTAAATGAGGCCACTTTTTCCTATAATGGCTTGACTTCGGTAGAAGCAATCGAAGCCTTTCAGCGTGATTTGTACACGGCGATCAAGTCGGATCCGGATCTGAGTTCTGTTGTCGTCTACAATGTATCTGTAGCCGACAACTCGTCGACATATGGCATGCTCACAGATATGGGGGCCTATTCCGACGCGGCGAATGTCCATCCTTATCCGAATACGGGAAGGGCCCCGGACTCGCAGATGGAGGCCGCTTTCGGTCGTGGACAAAGCCTGTCGCAGGGCGATCCCATCGTCGTGACCGAAACGGGCTATTCTACGCTGTCCAGCGCCAACGGGATCGGCACCAGCGAGAGCGCCCAGGCCAAATTGATCCTGCAAAACATGCTGGATGCTTATGAAAATGGCGCCGCGCAAACCTATCTCTACGAGTTGCTCGACACGCCGACCCTAGGCACCGCCGATAAGCCGCAGGAGGCGAGCTTCGGCTTGTTCAATGCTGATGGCACGCCCAAGCTCGCCGCGACGGCGATCCATAACCTGACGACCATTCTTTCCTATGGCAATGATGGCAGCGCTTCTACGGCTCAGGATACGGATTTTACGCTGACAGGTGCACTCTCCAACACCCACTCGATGGTGCTGACAAAGTCTGGCGACGTGTATGACATCGTTGTTTGGGCCGACGTGACGGTGTGGGACGATGTCAACGACCAGGAAATCGTCAATGCAACCACTATGGTCACCGTCGATCTTGGCGAGACCGTTTCATCGGTCCGGGTCTATGATCCACTTAACGGTCTGACTCCCATCGCTACCTACACGAACGTCAGTTCTTTCACGATCCCGGTCAGCGATCACCCGCTCGTTATCGAAATCGGCGCGAGCGAAGCTGTTTCCGAGACGGCGACGACCGTCGATCCGGTTTTGACGATGACGTCTGCGGAATTCGTGGCGCAGATGGACAAGCTCGCCCAGGCCGACGGTCTCACCTCAATTACGCTCACGGATAGTCACGTTCTCGATGTGGCGTCCGTTGAAACGATGCAGTACGTGATCGCGAATTATGCCGATCTTCTTGCCAAGATCGATGGCGGGTACACATTTTACGTGTCATACGGGCAGTCAAGCTGGCAGACCGAGTTGCTGTTCGATGCGAGTGGGAATCAGACCGATCGAATTGAGACGACTCTCAGCAATGGTGTTGTGAATAGCGAAACCGAGTACCATAGCGATGGAACGATAGATTACTATAAATATAATATAACTGGTCAGACTTATACGAGTCAGCATCAGTTGTCCGACGCCACGGGCAGTATTATTCTGATCGAGCGCTTCCACGCCGACGGAACGCTGGACTACACCAAGACCTATGCTGCCGACGGCGGCACCGACACGGTCATCTACAATGCGGCGGGCGAGAAGATCAGCGAGGAGATCGTCGCGGCGGACGGCACCAAGACGACGGACACCTTCAATCCCTCGACGGGGGCGCTCACCCAGGAAATCGTAGATAGTTCATACGAGTATACCGTCCGAACTTATACAGATGGCCTTCTGACAAAGGTCATATCGACGAATAAGGGAACGGGCTACACGGATCACTATCTCTATAACATCACGGGCCAGACCTATGCGAGCCAGCACCAGGTGATCGACGCCAATGGCAAGATTGTGCTGACGGAGCGCTGGCACGCGGACGGAACGCTGGACTACACCAAGTCGGTGGCGGCGGACGGCACCACCGACACGGTGACCTACAATGCGGCGGGCCAGAAGATCAGCGAGGTCATCGTCGCCCCCAACGGCGACAAGACCACCAACAGCTACGACGCGGCGAGCGGAAACCTGACCCAGAAGCTCATCGACACGTCGACGGCCTATACCGCCAACACCTATACGGACGGGGTCCTGACCAAGGTCATCACGACCAGCAAGACGACGGGCTACACCGACCATTATCTCTACAACATCACCGGCCAGACCTATACGAGCCAGCACCAGGTGATCGACGCCAGCGGCAAGATCTGGCTGATCGAGCGCTTCCACGCCGACGGCACGCTGGACTACACCAAGACCTACGCCGCCGACGGCGGCACCGACACGGTGACCTACAATGCGGCTGGCAACAAGATCAGCGAGGTGATCGTCGCGGCGGACGGCACCAGGACCACGGACAGCTTCGATCCGTCGACGGGGAAGATCACCCTCGAGGTGGTCGAGAGCAGCAGCACGTACGTCACCCGGAACTATACGGACGGCGTTGTGACCAAGGTCACCACGCTGAACAAGACGACCAACTATACCGACACCTACACCTACAACATCACGGGCCAGACCTATACGAGCCAGCACGTGGTGACGGATTCGACCGGCAAGGTGTGGCTGACGGAGCGCTGGCACGCGGATGGAACGCTGGACTACACCAAGTCGGTGGCGGCGGACGGCACCACCGACACGGTGACCTACAA